>JAISJX010000174.1 GCA_031261145.1 Tannerella sp. | reverse complement strand
TGGCCGACGACCTTACGGAAGTACTTCTTCCCGAACTGCGCGTAGAAACCGATTCACGTGAACCTGCCGCCGAACCGCGTAAGGAAGAAGCCGTGCTGCGTCCGCCGCTTACAGCCGATGAACGGTATCCTGAGTTGCCGCCACTACGCCCGCTGCGCCCGGCTGTTGACCGGCCGCCCGGATAATTTGTATAATGGTTATGGCCGTAATAACCGCCACCGTAGTAGCCGCCATAATAACCTCCATAGTATCCGCCACCATAATAATTGTGTCCGTAACCCCAGCCCCAGCCGCCGTAGTACCAGGGATCATACCAACCTGCATAGAAACCGCCCCAGCCAAAGCCCCAATACGGACGGTAGAATGAGGAATAAAATCCAGGATAGTACCATGAGCCATAATACCAGGGATCGTAATATCCTCCGCCCCAATATCCTCCGCCATAGCTGTTACCCATATTGACATTGATGCTTACATTGGAACCTCCGTCCGAATAATCCGTATCGTAATCGTACCCGTAATAGCCGTCACTCAGATATAAATCGACATTGTCGGCTCCGGTAATGGTGATCTTACTGGGCGAATGATAACGGATGATTCGCTCCGAATATTCCAAGTCCGACGAACGGGTCTTTGCTTTTACCGTATCGTCATCGTAATAAATATCGGAATATTCCTCTAACACAACGTCTTCCAGTTCCTCCTCATCCCCACCGATATACCGGCGATTGTAGGCATCCACGTCTATTTCCGTGGATGATGATAATTGAACACCAGCAGATGTTGATATGACGGTAGCCGTATTCGTCGAATTGGCAACTTTCTTTTCTGCCTTTTCTACCTTTTCACTTTTTTTGTTTTTCCCCGAAGAGAAATAGACATCATCGAAGAACTCCTCCTGCCCCATGGCGCTCAACGCCACAGTCAGCATTACTACTAAGGATGTTAGTTTTGTTTTCATTTTTTTTCTCCTCTACTTTAAATTATTACTCTTTATTTTTTCTATTATTTCCATATCCTTTAGACGTGTTTTACGCCCTAAGGTTTAATTTTCTCACAAATATAATACATCTCAAATGAAAAACAATCATTTATTGATTATTTAACATAATACCGCCTCTTTCCTCTTTTTATCAAAGACGAAAGAAGCGGTGAAAATGCTGCATGGAACTTCAAGTTTTAACTTTTTTTCATCGAACCAACACTTTCCGGACTTCATACGTTTCGCCGATCCGGGCTTTGACGACATAGACTTGTCCGCGCTCAACAGGGACACGGAAGAGTTCCGACTCCGTTTGAGTGCTGTAAATCAACGCGCCATTCACATGATAGACTTCCAAACTACGGATGCTTCCCGATGTGGCACGGACGTAAAGTTCGCCGTTCAATGAGGTGGCTAACAGCGACGACGACGCTACCGGCTGATTAGCTGTCGGATCGATATCCATCCGCAACGTGAAACGGTCGTTCAGTTCTATCGCTGCCACATCTGCCGGCTTGGTCACCGTAAAGGTATATTCCGGTGTTTGTTGCAAGTCAATCACCAAGTTTTTCTCCTTATCTATCAGATACACCAGATGGCCGAATGTATTCAATCCCGAAAATTCCAGCTTCGTCTCGCCGGACTCCAGGATGCGCAATCCCAAGTCGGTCTGCTGCGACTGGAAGTCGCCGCTGGCGTTGATGGCCAACGGTTCCCGCATCGCAGTCAGCGAATAGAGCGTCAGCGGCATCTCGTCAAAGAAGAGGTTACGCACATCCTCATTGCCATTGAAGGCCGGCGAAGCGTTCGGGTCGTTTTGCAAAGCGGTAGAACTCGTCTTTTGACCTTGTACCGCTTTGATGTACAGTACACCGCCGACCTCGTCCGTCCCTGCGCGGAGCGTGAATGGCCGGGCGCCACTCGTTGTTGTCCAGTTCGGAGACATCTTCACCGGCGCCGAAAGTTTGACATTCGAACGTTTTTGTACAAAGAACGACTGCAACGGCGGAATCAGTCGCGGATTATTGGCCGATTCCGACGCCAACGTACCGCTGTATATGTACCGCATCCCCTCTTTATAATCTGTATCCCCCACAAATTTTACGGCGGTAAAGCCGTCATTCACATTCCCGTCCCATATAATGTAAACGCCCGGAGTGAAACTCGCGACATTGCTTCCCAAGAAGTCAATCACATCCAGATAAGCCAGGTAGGGATTGACCACCTGCACGAGATAGCTGCCGCTGGAATCTGCCGGAACATTCAGGGGGAAAGTCCTGTCGAAGCCTAACACAAGACCGTCGGTGATGAATCTGTACCCTTCCCCCGGCGTTCCGCGTGGCGTTGGATAAGACGAATTCGGCACGTCATCCGTATAGGATGTGTACGTTTGCGGGAAAATCAAGGGGACATCCCGCGTCCGGGTGGTGGTGGTCACTAACAGGTTGAACGCTTTCCCCAACGGCAACGGTTCGCCCAACTCGCCGATGGTGGCGGTAAACATGTTCGGCTGAGGGGTATAAGCCGTGTTGGCCGGGTTTGCCTGCTGGAACAGGTTCATATACACGTCGCCCCATTGCGGCTGGTTGCTGCTGTTCTTGAAGTGGTAGTCGCCGGAATACATGTTCTTCAGCGGCGCCGACCACATGATAAACCGGTCTCGCTCGGCCGGTTTCAGTATGATTTCCACCGACGCGCTGTCATAGTCCAGCACATGCGGATTTTTGAGCATCGCCCGGTCTTCCATCCGGATATTGCCACAGCTAACGCTATCAACCAACTCCGGATAATGCAGGGCATCGGAAGAGATACTTACATCCACACACGTTGTGGGCGCCCATAACACAGGCACTTCAAACGGGAATCCGTACTGCGCTTTCACTTCCACCCAATTGACGGGATTTTTCCAGTCGCTGTTTAACTTTCCCGTCCACCGCATGACGGCATTATCGGTAAGCGAAGAACTGACGACATACATATCTAATTGTCCTTGCGGGAAATTCTTCGCCGGCACTCTCGGCTCCACATAATAACGCAAATCCGCCGTTATATTCGCATAGACTGTTGAATCATGAGCGCCCAAACCATCAGACAGGTGGTTCGAATTAAACCAGTAGAACCTCACTTCGGCGGGTAAATGTTTCAGCGCAATATAGCCGTTGGAACCGTAGCAGGCCGCGAACGAACCGGTAGCGCTCTGCAAGACATAGATATAGACCCAAGCTGTTCGTGCGACAAAGTCATTCGTCACCGGATCCGTATAAGACAGTTTGTACTGGAAACTGTCGATACTGTTTGCCAGAGGCTGAAGCGCATGATGGGTATAAATCACCTGCGTAGCGTTCCCGCTGCCTGTGTACGACAGGGCGCCTGCTTTGGGAGGAATACTTATACTGTCGGCCAGATTAACCGTGTCAAAATAGCCGTCAGGAAATATATCGTTGCCGAGCACATCAATGGTCACAGGCGCATACTCCTGAACGGTGGCATAATCATTCCTCAGAAGGAATTTGGCTGCCACCCCGAAGTTATCCGCCCAGTTTTCGCACGATTCACGGTAGGCGCGATGAGCCAGGCCGACGGGGCCGCAATCCGCCGGGCCACTGTATTCGTCCAAATCGTTCGTTCCCCAATGCCATTGCGTAATCGTCCCGTTTTCAGGCGTACTGCTATCTCCCAAACGGATATAATAAACACCGACGGAACTGGGTACGGGAATGACTACTTTAACGGTCTGACCGGCACGGATAGCAGACGTTACACCCAGATCAATCAGGGTGCGGGTACTACCCACACGAGTGGCAGGAGCGATGGAATCCAGATATATGGTGACTGGGGTATAAATTGAGAGGTCGGTTTTCATGCCTGAGCGGTTACCGATGATGATTTCCAACTCCGCTCCCATCAATTCGGCAGACTGGATATAACCATCCGACAGGTAAATGATTGGCTCAAAAAGATATTTTCCGGGAACCGATGCCGTATCAATAGTATAATAGGGTATCTGCGCCAGCGTGGCATTATACGGTTGATAATCAATATAGCCTGTCCCTTTCCGGAGATCATAGTCATAAAGCCCGGCGCCAATCCGCTTTTTAGGCGGGCCGATCGGCGTCGTTAAATCCGTATTGATTTTAAAGGGATCATACATATATTGATTCCATACCGGCAGGGCGGGAGCGAATTTATCGCCTCCCTGACCGTTACCTACCGCATAGATATACCCACCTCTTTTGCGATAGCCGCTAGCACTCTCATTTCCAGTTACCACCATTTCGGCGGAAGCATCATTGTCGATATCTACAATCACAGGATATTCATATCCCGTTCCGCTGTAACAGTTGAATTTGTATAATATCACATCAGGCTGGTTCGTTTCGTTATAAGCCAATTTCACATAAGGTCTTTTGGGCTTGATGATCCGCAAGGTGGTTTCATCCCGGTAGCAGAGTTCTTTGATACCGTCGTTATCAAAATCAAACAAAGTGAAACCCGTGTTGATGGATTCATCCGTATGTTCCAGGGCAAAAGACATTTTGAACCTGTTGGTGGATGAAGATGCGGCTAAATCGTAGGTGACTGCAAAAAGTACACCTTCCACGCTGGAAGAAGAATAACTTGTGGGGAAGCCGCCCTGAGTCGCGCCGTCTCCAGCCGGTATGTTGGATACCAACGGATGTTTCGGAATGTCGCCAAAATCTAACCTCCGGGTTAAAATGGCTACTTCCGGCAGGTAGTAGGTCTTGCCATCAGCAGGGTTTACCTGTCCGCGCCCGTCGATATCGCCGATAAAGACATACGAATTAGAGCCTGTAGTTCCTCCTCCACTAAGGTCCATCACGGTACGGGCCAATACCTCTGAGTTAGCCGGATTCACAAAGTTCGGATTATAGGCAGTGATAATCAAATCAGCAGCAGCGCCTGACCCGGTACGGGTAACCACGACCACGTCGGGCTTTCCATCGCCATTGATGTCGGCCACCCCGGTAAAACCATCACCCGGATCCATCGCCGACGGCAATTGAAATGTATTCGCCGACCACACGCCGGAGGCCGACTTTTTGATACAGTATATTTTCCCGCCGGCGGCAATATCATAGATCGTATCGCCGTCCAATTCGAAAATATAGGGATAGGCATGCGCTGCATCTGCACCGGTGAGAGCATTCGATATGCGCCCCACGTATGTGCTGGCGCTCAACGTACCACCCAAGGTAAGTACCGGATTCACATTTTTCATGGATGCCGGCCATGATCCGTTTGGAGTCCGGGCATTCAGCGTCGCATCATAGATTTGATTATATATCAGTATTTCGGGCTTTCCGTCGCCATCCAAGTCGCAAACCTGCGGCGTGGGTTTGTCGAAAGTAGTAGAAGATGCGTATGGTTGAGATAACCAGCGTTCTTTCAATTCATAAGTGGTAATGCCGTTGGAAACAACCGGCACCAGATTAAACGACGCGAGCCGGTATCGGTAAGCAGAACTCCCGCCGCTGCTCGGAAAGGCGACAATCAGTTCCACGACGCCGTCGCGGTCGGAGTCAATCAAGGCAAAAGGAGAGGCAGAGCCATGATAGCCGTTACAGGTATAGTTGCTCGAACCCGAATTTGCGCCGGGAAGATAGAGCTGGGATATCTGCTGGCCGGTCTGACCATTGGTTATGATCACGGAATTCATTCGCAAACCGGAGCCATTGTTATTCAAACGACGTCCCACAGACACAATCTCCGGATAGCCGTCTCCATTGAGATCGCCCACCAACGGGATCGTATAGATTTCAACTTGGCTTGATCCGCTGATATCTCTGGTCAGGAATCGGCGGCCGGGCGTGAACTTCACCTCCCCCATCCGGGCGATTTCACAATTGCTGCCCGGAAAGATGTACCCCGGTGGACTGGCATAATCAGTTACTTGTGCAGACATGGCCACGTCAGAAGAAAAACCGTTCCACCTTACGCGGAATTTAAAAAAAGAAGTCCCCGTAAGCACGCTCAGGTCGCCATAATACAAATTGGTGGAAAACGTGAGGAGCGAGCCAGACAGGCTAAGCGTCCCATTGAGCAATGTCAGTGAAGTCTCCTCGACACCGTCGGCGTTTAAAAGTTTGAAGGCAGTCGTCGCCGGTGTAGCGCCATAGGGATAAACCGTTACATAGTCCGCCAAATCGACTGTCACGGTTTGCGGCAGGGGAATAACCGGCGTAACAGACGTATTACTGTTTACGGTGACGTGAATCCGGTCAGCATCTACCGCAAATTCCTTTGCAAAATCAACCGGCCCCAGCGAGATCGCGCTCAGCGGGCGGCCATTTTCCCGCTGGTCAACGGCCATCGAACCTTCGGGCAGGCCGGTTTCCCCGTAGAGATAGGCTAATGGGCCTCCCCTGCCTAAGATAATATGTTGCGGATTGTTTACATCCAGGATTTCAAGAACCTGCTTTCCCGGGTCGGGGTCGGTGGTTAAATCAGAGGCAATACTTGCAGAATAGGTCGTCGACGAAATCAGGTTGGCCGCGCTTCTTGTTATGTCGGCCGGGCAATAATAGATTCCCTGGCTGTCGCCCAAGATATTTCGCCGCATGTGATTCCGGACGTTTTGCGGAACCGTCCCTGAAATAGCGCTGTTTTCGGTAGTTACTACTATGTTGTTATACATCCACGTCGTTGTACTGTTGGGATACTCAAAATAAAGTGAACCGGAATTATATAAAATATTATTCACAATCCGCGTCCGGTGGGCGTCGATATGGATGGAGCGGGTAGTTTGCGTCCCATGGGTCAGGGTGTTCTTTGCGAACGTATTATTAATTATCGTCGCCATATAGTAATTATTCAAATCTATCAGATAACTGGTAAACGTGTTGTTGTAAACGCTGTTGCCGTTAAACATAAACTCGGCGGTATTATTTTCCACGTAAAACAACGTTGAATATTGACAATTCCGGATCGTTGAATGTGCCACGTTCAGGTTTACATAATTCGCATTGAAATTGATCATATACCCTGCATTCCGGCAATTGTCAATAATCACATGATCCAAGTCAAGCGTAGTATAGGTGCCCGTGACAAGCAAGGTGTTCGCTGCAGTTGTACTATTGTAATTCCGGATCGTCAGATTTTTCATTTCAACCGTAATACGAAGCTCGTCTGTGCCGTTGCGGGATGTATTAAAAAATCTTCTGTTACCTCCTCCTCCATCAAAAATTACCTGGCCCGGTTTTTCCTGATCGACATCAAAAGTAACCGTCAACCCTCGAACATCTGTATTGTTGCGTAAAACAATTGGTGAAGACACATTATATGTACCGGCCGCAAAAAAAACGCTCACATCCGTTTTATCGTCTTCCGTTTCACTGTAAGATACATTGTTACTTGCAAGGTAGGTAATAAACTGCGCGAGGGTATAGGGCGTGGCGGTATCATCGCCGTTACCGTTAGCCGTACCATTATACACATATTTATCAATCGCCTGCATGCGACTGATTCCACAAACACTAATCAGGACAAAGAGAACAACCATTCTCATCAACATCAATCTTTTCCTTTCCATTTTGAATCTATTTTTATTTATTGCTATTTTTCAACAAAGTGAGCGCAAATATATATTATTTTTCACACCTTATCAGCCACCATCTCCTGTTCAAAAGTGCCATAATAAATGATTTACCGCATTTCATTTATTATAATTCCTGATTTTCAATTATATGTGCATTTAAATGATTTACCGTATTTCATTAATCATTTTAATAATATCACCAGCAAAGTGCAGGAAATCTATTTTGAAACCCCATGCAAAAATATATACGAAGTATTTTTGGGGTATATTTGAAATTTATAACTAAAAATAGCTGTCTTTTCATCCATGAATTTAAATATCTCATTGAATCTCTCTTTGTATCTGCATTTTACATGGCCTTATTGCTAAATAAAACGCCTTTATTGATTATAAATCAATGCTTAAATATTTGATATGCACCAACATTAAGTCACTAATAACTAATTTTAAGTAACTGAAAAAGTGAAAGAATGAGGTTGCATGAAAGCGGGATAATGATGGCTTTCCGCCATCAGGTAATACATGCGACAGTCATTTTCATGAATTATGAATGACACATGCTTCGCCGTCATGGCGGGACGGTGTGTGTATGCGTCATTGCGCGGCTCTGACCCGCTCCCTTTAACCGGAAAGGGGTCATAAAAAAAATTCAAGATTGCACCGCTACGAGGCGCTGTCGTCTTCTGTACGTCCGTTTCCCGTGGGTTAAAACGCCACGGCTACCAGGATGCAGGGGCTGACCAAAAAGTCCGGTTTCGTCATTGCGAACCGTAGGCGAAGCAATCCAGAGTATTGATTATTAATGGATTACTTCGGACTTCGCTCTCGAAATGACGTGCAAAATACCCTTTTTGGTCAGCCCCTTAATTTGAATTACCCCGTATGAAATGCGGGGCAAATGAGTGCAGATGATATTCCGAACTCCATAGAAGTTCAACCCGCTACGGGATTGGCGGAGGGTTGGGTGAAAATATTGTTCTATCAGCCGAGTGTTGGGGAAGGGGATCCGGCGGATTGGAAATGGATAG
>JAISJX010000172.1 GCA_031261145.1 Tannerella sp. | reverse complement strand
CGGATTATCCCGAAGATGCTCCGGCGCGAAATCATGCACCCTTATTGCAATCGTTGGATGAAGTTGAACAACTGACGGAAATGGATATATCCTCCGACCGCCGCATTCAACATTCGGTGGAAGCAATCAAAATCATGAAGAAATATTTCGGTAACGAAATCTGGTTAAGGGGCAACTGCGACCAGGCTCCTTTTTCATTGGCCTGTGCGATGCGGACACCCGGCGTTTTCATGATGGATCTGTTGATGGACGAGGAACGTTCCTTGCAGTTAATCAACTGGTCTGTAGGAATCTGCAAACAGTTTATCCGCTTGATGGTGGAAGCCGGGTCGGATATGATTTCACATGGAGACAGTCTGGCGGGACCGGATATGATTTCGCCCGATTTGTATGCCACGTTCGCTGTTCCTTCCGAATTGGAAATTATCGACGAAACACACCAATGCGGCGCTTCCTACTTGGTTCATATTTGCGGAAATACAGAGTTGATTTTAGATAAAATAGCAACGATACCTTTTGATGCGGCCGAATTGGATTACAAAACGCCTACCAAGGAAATATACAGGGCTTTGCATGATAAAATGGCTTTGTTCGGTACAGTTGACCCCAGCGGTGTACTTGCGTTGGGAACACCGCAAAAAGTGACGGAAGAATCCCGTAAAATATTGGAGATTTACAAAGGCAATCCGCGTTTGGTGTTGGGTGCCGGATGTGCGATCCCACCCATAACGCCCGAAGCAAATATAAGAGCAATTATTAAAGCAGCATGGGAAGATGAAATATAAAAAATACATTCAATGCTTTATTCTTTTGACAGTTTGTCTGCACTTGTGTCCGGCAATTAAAGCGGCTAAAAGTGCCGGTCGTGAAACTTTGCCCGTCACGGATGGATGGAACTTGTGGCATGACTCGTCTGCCACTTGGGAAAACGACACCTTATACTTGCCGGAGGAAGTAGATATAGCAGCATTAGCGATCAATGCTCCTGAGCCGACAGGCGGTTGGAAAACATTAGACAAACGTCCAAGCGGCGCTATCACGGTCAATTTACCGGCAGTCGTGGAGGAATATTTCACCCCGGACGGCAAAATAAAGACCGCATTGCCAGGCGTATATTGGTTTTGGCAAGACGTAAACATTCCGGCGGATTGGAAAGGGAAAACCGTCCGATTAAAGATAGAAAGCGCCCGGCTTCGTGTTGAAGTATTTGCCAACGCAAAATTAGTCGGATATGATATTGTGGGAGATGTCCCCTACAGTTGCTATTTGACGAATGCCTTGTCTTACGGTAAACGCAACCGCATTGCCGTGCGCGTAACCAATCCGGGTGGAAATCAAAGAGGTTGGGAGGACTACTATCCGGTAAAATGGGGAAACTTTTCTCTTCCTGCTTCCCGTGATTTCGGCGGAATCAACGGCACGGTGGAACTTGTCGCCACAAACAACACCTGCATTGACGACATCTTTGTCAAAAACCTCCGCACCGCAGACTACCGGACTATCGAGGTGCAGACAACCATCAACAACCGCCTGCCGGAGGCTGTTCATTCCCGGATAAAATATGAAATTCTACCGGTTTCGGGCGGCGCTGCAATCTATGCCGATACGGAGGACATTTCTATTCCGGCGGAAAAGTCCCAATTCACCGTCCAAAAACGGATAAGCTGCCCAGAGGCATCGTTATGGAACATAGAAACACCGGAACTATACGTGTGCCGGGTTACGATTGCCGGAAATACAAGCAGCAGGGCGTCTATTGATTCCGACTCCAGGAAGTTTGGCTTCCGGGTGTTTGAAGTGAAAATTGCGGAAAGCGATGATCAGAGCCATTATTTTCTCAACGGGAAACGATTTATTTTCAAGGGTGGCATTGATTTTAGCTATTATGCCTTTACCGGCTCGTATCCCACCGAAGAAATGGCAGTGAAAAGCATACAAGCCGCCCGGTCAATCGGGCAAAACGCCTTCAATTTCCACCGGCGTATCGGATATCCGATTGTCCTGGAGAAAGCCGACGAAATGGGTTTGTTTCTCTATGAAGAACCCGGAGGATTCCATATTGGCGGTCAAGGTTATGATGTATCGGAAAACACTTTTTCCGACGCATTGATGCACGAAAAAACACGGCGGATGGTACTCCGCGACCGCAACCATCCAAGCTTGATTATGTACAGTCTCTGTAATGAAGACAATTACTGGAATGATTCGCGTCAGAAGGCGATGGAAGAAATCAACTGCTTGGATGAAAGCCGGCTTATTTTCAATTCTTCGGGTGGAAACGGGGGTGGATATGCTCTATCCATCCAACATATCCGGCCGTATGAAAAAAACATACGCATGGATTTCACGGACAATCATACCGTTGGCTCCGGCGTTTTTTTCGATGAAAACGACTTCAATAACCACATTCCGTTGGATGGCAATACAAACATCCTGTATTGGGGCGAGGTCAAATGTTATGTCGGACCGGAAAACTGGTATGAAATCGCAAAAATGTTCAACGATATTAAAAAAACAAAAGGCTCGGCTTACAAAGGGTATAATTACAGTTATTACTTGGATTTCGGACGAAAGATAGCGGAATTTTTTACGAAACATGCGATGGCAGGTAGCGGCAGCGGCGCAATCCAAACACCGGGCGACCTCTCTAAAGAAGCAGGAAACGGTAAAATGTATGGCGACGGCAGAAATGCACAAACCATTATGTCATACGACCGCGCCGACGGTTATGCCATCAACGCTTGGAGCGGTGGCAATGGCTGGGAGGGTATCAGCGGCTGGTATTCAGGCATCGTTGATGACGGCAGGAATGTAAAAGGCGATCCGGCCATTTACGCCTACTACACAAGACCGCTGCAAATCGTCATTCAAAGAAAAACACCGACGAGAATAGGCGGTAAAACTTTTCCCGTAACGGGAAGGAAAAAGCCAACCCCGGCATTTCAAATCAAACTCATCAATCAAGGCATCCTTGAGGCAGGCGATTATACACTTGTGTTGAAACTGAAAGACGGCGCAGGCAAGTACGATGAAAGTTACCGGAAAGAATTTCCGATACACGTCGAAGGCGGGAATGTATTTGCCCAAAACATTTTGACAAACTATGGGATAGAGTTAAACGAAAGCCTGCATGGCGGTTTTGTAACGTTGGAGGGCGAGTTGTACGACAGCAAACAGGAAAAAGTGGCGGATGGTGCAGAGCAGATATTGGTGACAAACCGCCCAAGTTTCAAAGAGCGCTTCAACGGTTTGAAAGGTGAAGTCCATGACTGGCCTGCTGCGAAGCAAGCGCTCGAAGAAGCAAATGCAGTGGTTACAGATTTTGATACTGTAGGTGAAAGTCACTATATAGCAGCTTCCGGAGCGCCCGACGATATGACTCTGAACGCTATGTTGTCTAAAGTAGAAAATCAGGGGACAACCTTATTGGTGAAAATGGATACTGTCTGGGCAGAAAAACTACAAGCAAAAGGTATCTTATCGGCAGCCATTACCGAATGGGGCGCTAAACAAAAAGGCTATTGGAATGGCAACGGCTTCGGATATATCGACTATTTTGTCGGTTATACCGGTATGCCGGAACGACAAACGGTCAGTACCACCGGCTGGGAAGTGCCCGGCGATCCGAATGGTTTTTATCCGTTTGAAAGTAAATACCCAACGCACGTTTACGGTACATTTGTGGCTCGACCCAATCATTTGCGGGTACTTATCGGTACGATAGACTATGGCAAAGGCAAAATCATCCTCGCCCCAACCTATCCCGTCGATGACAATCACCCGTTCAACGACCTGCTGTTCTACAATATGATCAGCATGAAGATAAAATAAATATTAAAAAATTAAAATAAAAATCATGAGAAAAATCTTATTTTGTTTTGCAGCCGTTTCTCTGCTATTATCGTGTAATAAATCTTCTTCCAAGGAAGAAATCGTTATCAACCTTCAGGAAAAAGGCGCTGAAGTATCATCGTCCATGTATGGCGTATTTTTTGAAGAAATCAACCATGCCGGCGATGGCGGATTATATGCCGAATTGCTAAAAAACCGCAGTTTCGAAGAGTTGGAAATGCCCGAAGGCTATCATGCCGAAGGCGACAAATTGATTACAAAAAA
>JAISJX010000042.1 GCA_031261145.1 Tannerella sp. | reverse complement strand
ACAGGGCGCAAAAGATTTTAGATCAGGATCATTACGGCATGGAGAAAGTGAAAGAGCGGATTATTGAGCACTTAGCCGTACTGAAATTGAAAAAAGACCTGCGTTCCCCGATCATCTGTCTATACGGACCTCCGGGCGTGGGCAAAACATCGTTGGGTAAATCCGTTGCAAAAGCGCTGAACCGCAAATATGTACGTGTTTCATTAGGCGGTTTGCACGATGAGGCGGAGATTCGTGGCCACCGGCGTACCTACATCGGCGCAATGGCCGGGCGTATTATCCAGAATCTGCAAAAAGCCGGTACATCCAATCCGGTTTTCGTGCTGGATGAGATCGATAAAGTCGGAAATGATTTTAAAGGAGACCCTGCTTCGGCCTTGCTGGAAGTGTTAGACTCTGAGCAAAACAGCACATTTCATGACAATTACCTCGATATGGACTATGATTTGAGCAAAGTGTTATTTATTGCGACGGCCAATAACCTGAACACGATTTCCCAGCCGTTATTAGACCGTATGGAACTGATTGAAGTCAGCGGGTATATTCTTGAAGAGAAGATAGAGATAGCCCTGAAACATTTGATACCCAAACAAATGGAATTGCATGGCATACCCAAGAACAGGATAAAGTTTCAGAAACCGGCTGTGCGCCTGATTATTGAATCCTACACGCGCGAGAGTGGCGTACGCGAATTGGAAAAGAAGATTGCCAAGGTGATGCGCCGTTTGGCCCGCAAATTAGCGTCAGATGCAAATTGCCCGAAAGTGATCACTGCCGATAATCTACAGGAATATCTTGGTGCAGTGGAATATACCCGTGACCGGTATCAGGGAAATCAGTATGCCGGCGTGGTTACCGGGCTGGCGTGGACGGCTGTTGGCGGAGAGATTCTGTTTGTGGAGTCAAGTCTGAGCCACGGGAAAGGTTCCAAACTGACAATTACCGGAAATCTGGGCGATGTAATGAAAGAATCAGCCATTCTGGCATTGGAATATGTCCATTCGCACGCGGAACAGTTTGGTATTGAAGAAGATTTGTTTGAAAACTGGAACGTGCATGTCCATGTGCCCGAAGGCGCTATACCCAAGGACGGCCCCAGTGCGGGGGTTACGATGGTGACGTCGTTAGTTTCCATCTTTACCCGGCGAAAGGTGAAGGAAAATCTGGCCATGACCGGCGAGATTACGTTACGGGGCAAGATACTTCCTGTCGGCGGAATCAAAGAAAAGATTTTAGCCGCCAAACGTGCAGACATTAAAGAGATTATCCTGTGCAAAGAGAACCGTAAAGATGTGGAAGAAATCAAATCCGGTTACGTGGAAGGTTTAACGTTCCATTATGTAGAAGATATTGCCCAAGTCGTTCGGTTGGCGCTTCTGACAGAAAAGGTGGAGCAACCGGTCTTTCATTCGTAAATGACCCTTTTAATCAATTGACAAGTCAAATTCATCTTTTAGCTTGGCAAGCAACGGATTGATTTTATTCAGAAGCTCAAACTTTTCGGCAGCGGTATAGGCTAATTGCTTTTCATTGCTTTCATCAATCTCTATATACATTTGTATCTGGCTGTTTTTTAGCTGGGTACGCAGCGATTTCAAAATATCAATACTGATGCCAAGCAATTCTTCCCGTTGCATGGGATTATGTACGACCACTTTAAACTGAAAGTTCTCTTGCAGAACCGGTTTACAGTTGATCATCGTATTTTTCAGGTGTATCGCTTTGCCAAGCGTTTCGGAATAGGCATTCCAGCAACGGAGCAAATCTTCAGCCTTGAAAGGCGTTACGACTTTCTGGTTTTCAACGATGGGGGTCTGATTCGCCGTTTTGGAATCTTTATTAGCGAGGTCTTTCAGCCCGGTGCTTTTAGGCGCTCGCGTCAGTTTTCCGGGCGTCTGTTCCGTTTGTTTTTCGGGATTGGGCGATGCCGGTGACTGTTTTTCGGAAACAGGAACCACCACCACCGGGACATCAGTGATCGGCAGAATCAGTTTTTTTTTTTATCATCCGGCTTGGCTGTACCGGCTTCGATCAACTGGCAGAGTTGAATAAGCGTCAATTCCAGCAACAACCGTTTGTTCCGGCTTTCACGATAGTTCAGGTCGCACGTGTTAGCCAGTTCGATGGACTGATAAAGCAGCCAATCGGGGCATTGTCTGGCCGTTTGTTTGTAACGCTCACGAATAGACGCCCCTAATTCAAACAGTATCAGAGTGCTTTCGTCCTTGCATACTAACAAATCCCGGAAATAGGAAGCCAAACCCGTGATAAAATGCTGGCCGTCAAAACCTTTCTCTAAAATTTCATTCAGCAACAGCATGCAATTCCGGATTTCACTTTTCAGCATCGCATTTGTAATCCGGAGATAATATTCATAATCAAGGATATTCAGATTCTCAATAACAGCCTGATAGGTAATATTTCCGTTCGTATAGCTAACGATCTGGTCGAAAATAGACAGGGCGTCGCGCATACCGCCATCCGATTTCTGGGCAATGATATTCAGCGCCTCCGGTTCGGCTGTAACGTTTTCACTTGCAGCGACAAACTGTAGATGTTCCACCGTATCGGGTATGGAAATACGCGAAAAATCATAGACTTGGCATCGCGACAAGATCGTCGCCAAAATTTTATGTTTTTCCGTTGTTGCAAGGATAAATATTGCATGATGAGGCGGTTCCTCCAACGTTTTCAGGAACGCATTGAAAGCCGCCGAGCTTAACATGTGCACCTCGTCGATGATATATACCTTATATTTACCTATTTGCGGCGGGATACGCACCTGATCAATCAGCGAGCGGATATCCTCCACCGAGTTATTGGATGCAGCGTCTAATTCATGGATGTTCAGCGAGCGCTGTTCGTTGAAAGACTGGCACGATTCGCATTCATTGCAAGCCTCTCCGTCAGCCGTCAGGTTCATGCAATTGATTGTTTTGGCGAAAATACGCGCACACGACGTTTTACCAACCCCCCGCGGCCCGCAGAAAAGGTAGGCGTGCGCCAACTTATTACTTTGAATAGCATTCTTTAAAGTAGTAGCTAACGATTTCTGTCCGACGACGCTGTTGAAAGTGGCCGGGCGATATTTTCTTGCCGATACAATATAATTATCCATATTTTTTCTAATACCAGACAAAGATATGAATTTTTTTTTATACTTTTGCAAAAAACTTGTACCGGTATGTCACAACTAAAAGATTTTTATTTCAATTATTTGTCCAAGCTGAATAAATATTGGCTGGTAGTTATTGTTTTTCTGATAATTACGTTTACGGTTGGCGATAGTAACCTGTATAAGCGTTATTCGTATGACGAAAAAATTCGTGAGCTGGAACAGGAAATTAAATCTTGCCGGAAAGAGATTGAGGAGAATCAAAAGAAATTAGAGGATCTCAGCGCCAATAAAGAACGATTGGAACGCTTTGCACGGGAAGAGTTTTTCATGAAAAAAGCAAACGAAGATATTTTTATTATTGTCGATAAATGAATTCAAAAATAAGAACTATTGTATTCTCAACTTCGGGAATACTCATATTATCCGGCGCAGTTTTATATATAACTCGGTGGATATATGCGCCTTATCTTTTTTCGATAGGCGCTGCCGGAATCACGGTCTGCTATATGACGATTCCCGTTAAAGACGCGGCTTTTCATGTGCGCCGGTTGAACCGGTTGAATGTTTTTGCGGGCATAGCTATGATTATCGCTTCGGTGTTTATGTTCAAACATCGGATGGAATGGGTGGCTTGTCTGCTGATTTCCGCGCTGTTGCAGCTTTATACTTCTTTCATTATGCCTAAAGAAAAGAAATAAAAAAAAGCAGGTAACCACCAAAACGTTACCCGCTTTTTTCACAAAAATATGAAATGAAGTTTTTTAATCAATTATTGTCGGTTGGAGCAGACCATTTTTTATTCAGATATTCAACCACCTCGCTGGTGATGTTATAAACATCATCCGCCAATAAGATGGGAGTGCCTCCCGAATTACTGAATATAATCTGATAACCTTTCTCTTTATTGTAGTCTTTCAAATGAGCAACAATCGTGTCGCGCAGTTGTTCGTTGACCCGCTGGGTTTCATCCATCAGTTCCTGAGTCAGTTTTTCATCCAGCGCTTGCAAATCCTGTTGTTTTTTGAGTAAACGCTGTTGTTCCTGCTCGGCTCTTTCGCGTGTGGCAAAAGCATTATTTTGCACTTTATACTGGAAATTTTCCGCATCATTTTGAAAACTGCGTGCCTGTTGCGTATAGTTGGCACGGGCGTTTTCTTGTTTTTTCGTGATTTGCTCGTTCAAATCTTTTGAAAAATTATAATTCAGCAACAAAGAATCAATATTTATATAAGCAACAGGGAAACCTGCAATTTGTTCACCCGAAGCTGTAACCAACGCGGGAGTCTGTTTCTCTTTCTTCCCTGAAAATTGCATAATAAATAAAACAATAACGGCAACTGCTAATACACCATTAATCACATAGTTCAAATTTTTCATAAACTGAATATTATTTAATCATTATTATAAAACTTTTTTTTCAACACTGCAAAGATAGTAAATGTTCATGAACGAATACGTTCAAATAGATTTTTTTTTCCGGCTGCCATCCAATCTTGTGTATGGGCGCAATAAATCCCTTTTTTTCGTAGCGCTTTACTGTCTCCAACATGCGCGCTCGAAAACTGTCCGCCTTTTTTCAGTATCACCCGAACACTCATCAGGGCGACACAAACAAGAATAATTACAACCGTCGATACTATAATTACAAACATTTTCATTACATTTGTGGTGACAAAGATACGAGTTTATGTAAATAGAAAATGCGTTTTTTGAAATATTTCGTTTTTTTTTCATTCGTTTCTTTCCATATATTTGATTATTAGTTGTTTGATTAAAGTTATAAATATAAAAAACATGAAACAGATTACAGATTTGGAGCCAAAAATCGTGTGGAAGTATTTCCATGAGGTGACGCAAGTGCCCCGTCCATCCAAAAAAGAAGGCCAAATGATCCGCTATTTGGAGGCATTTGCTGCGAAACACGGCTTGTCGGCAAAGACCGACAAGACCGGAAATGTGCTTATCTCGAAACCGGCGACGCCGGGTTATGAAAAATTGCAGACGGTCATCCTGCAATCCCACATGGATATGGTTTGTGAGAAAAACAGCGATGTGGTGCACGATTTTGAAAAAGATCCGATTGAGACCGTCATCGATGGGGAATGGCTCCGGGCGAAGGGAACGACGCTGGGAGCGGATAATGGGATTGGCGTCGCGGCGCAGTTGGCGATTCTTGCATCCGGTGATATTGCGCATGGCCCTATCGAATGTCTTTTTACGATTGATGAGGAGACCGGCCTGACGGGCGCTGCCGCCATCGAAGAAGGCTTCATGACCGGACGGATTTTGCTGAATTTGGACAGCGAAGACGAAGGGCAATTGTTTATCGGCTGCGCCGGCGGAAAGGGAACCGTCGCTACATTTATTTATGAGCCGCTCCCTGCGCCGTCCGGCATGCAGTATTTCCGAATCACGGCGACCGGCTTGAACGGTGGACATTCGGGATGCGACATCCATAAAGGATTGGGGAATGCCAATAAACTGTTGGCGCGTTTCCTCTACTCGTTGCACCGGAACTTTCATTTCGCCCTGTCTGCATGGGAAGGCGGAAACCTGCATAATGCCATCGCACGCGAAGGATATGCCGTGATTGGTTTGGAGGGTGAAGACCGCGAGAAAGTCCGCGTGTTTTTGAATCATTTTATTATAGATGTAGAAAATGAACTGAAACAAGTCGATCCGGGTTTGCGGATTACGATGGAAACGGTTGATCAGCCGGAAACATGCCTGAGCGACGAATTGACCGTCCGATTGATAAATTCGGTCTTGGCCTGCCCGCATGGTGTGATTGGAATGAGCCGCGAGATCGAAGGTTTAGTTGAAACATCGACCAATCTGGCGTCGATTAAAATGAAGGTTGATAACCGGATAATTATCGGAACGAGTCAACGCAGTTCCATCGGATCGGCTAAAGACGCCGTCGCCGACCAGGTTGCCGCCACGTTCCTGTTGGCCGGCGCCAAAGTGGAACAGGGCGAAGGCTATCCGGGCTGGGCGCCGAACCCGGATTCTAAAATCCTCAAAGTGGCGCAGGAAACCTATCGGGCTTTATTCCAAAAAGAACCGGAGATTATGGCGATTCATGCAGGATTGGAATGTGGATTGTTCCTCGAAAAGTATCCGTATCTCGATATGATTTCGTTTGGGCCGACGTTGCGCGATGTGCACTCTCCGAACGAACGGATTGAAATAGATACGGTTGGTTTGTGGTGGAAACATCTGCTGGAATTACTAAAAAATATTCCGGCTTAAAAAATATAATAAAGGAAGATACGTTATTATAGTAAAGAAAATGGGGCTGACTCCCAAAAAGTCGCTCGTCATTGTGAGGCATAACCTGAAGTAATCCGGCCGTTTGACGCTTACCGGATTGCTTCGGGTAAATCCTTGAAGCGGCGTTATGTGATGTTGTCTTTGCGGTTTTCCGGTCAGCTTCTAAATGTTATCTGTATGAATAAAGTATCGGTTTTGAGTATGCTGTCCTTGTTGATATTGAGTATATTGGCGGGATGTAATGATATTAATGATTATTCGACGAATCCAAGTCACCGGTTGGCCTTTTCGGTCGATACGCTCTCGTTTGACACCATTTTTTCGTCTGTAGGTTCCACTACCGGACAATTTATGATTTACAATCCGAATGATGAAGCGTTGACAATCGAATCGGTTGTGCTGGCAAACGCAGGAAAGAGTGGTTTTCGTATCAATGTGGACGGACGCAAGGGTGATTCATTTCAGGGGATTGATATTTGGAAAAAAGACAGTTTGTACGTTTTAGTTGAAGTGACGGTGAACCCGAACGGAGCCAATCAACCGTTCATAGTCGAAGATTCCATTCTTTTTTATACCAACGGATTACGGCAGTCCGTTCTGTTGCAGGCCTACGGGCAGAATGTTCATCTGATTAAAGGCGGCGTGACTTTTACGAAAGACACAACTTTGGTATCCGACTTACCTTATCTCGTATATGACAGCATCTTAGTATCCGAAGGGGCGACGCTGACCGTCGAAAAAGGAGCGATATTTTACTTACATAACAGTACAAACCTGATTGTCTCCGGTACGCTAAAAGCAAAAGGAACTCAGGATGAGCCGGTTATTTTTCGCGGCGACCGGTTGGATGTTATTCAGGCGAATGTGTTATTGCCTTATGACCGGACGCCGGGACAATGGGGCGGAATGTATTTTAATTCAACAAGTTTCGGTAATGAGTTTGATTATGTTATTGTTCGCAATGGTTCGTCCGGACTGACGTTCCGGGAATCGGAGCCTGACAGGCTAAAGATAGATATCCGTAATTCTCAAATTACCAATATGGATAAAAATCTTCTGACAGCCACAAATGCTCATATTGAGGCTTCTAACAGCGAATTTTCCAATTCGTCCGGTTCGATAGCCGCGTTGGTTGGCGGAAAATACCGGTTTACTCATTGTACGTTAGCCAATTATAAAGTAATTGGGAATATCCGGGATATAAACAGTCCCTGCCTGTTATTAGCCAATGAAGTGGAAGTGGACAAAGAAAAAAAGTTCTATGCCCTGCAACAGGCTTGGTTTGAGAACTGTATCATTGACGGCAATTTTTCGGCGGACACCACCCACCAGTTCCGCGGTGAGATTTTGCTTTATACGAACGATGAGAAGCCGGAA
>JAISJX010000008.1 GCA_031261145.1 Tannerella sp. | reverse complement strand
CGATAAAGTTTTTTTAAAACTGTAATAATGAGAGCATCGCTGAAAGACATTGCCGAAAAACTGAACGTGTCCACTACCACGGTATCGTGGGTACTGTCCGGACAATCCGACGTAAGACGGATTGGGGCTGCCGTGCAGGAAAAAGTGTTGAAGTGCGCCAAAGAAATGAACTATCAGCCCAATCTGATCGCACGAAGTTTGAATACCGGGAAAACCAACACCATCGGATTGATTATCCCTTCCATCACAGACTTCTTTTTTGCATCGGTGGTCAAAGAAATTGAAGTGGAGGCCGGTAAATTGGGCTACACCTTGATGATATGTACCTCGCAATCCGATAAAGAGCGGGAAACCAAAATGTTGAGAATGATGCGGGCAAAGCAGGTCGATGGCATCATCATTGCCCCGACCAAACTTAATCACGTGGAATTTGAGGATTTCCTGAAAGAAGGCTACCCTTTTGTGCTGTTCGACCGCTTCTTTACCAACATAAACACCAATTATGTGCTTGTGGACAACGAGAATAGCAGTTACCGCCTGGTAAAGCATCTGACGGAACAGGGACGGAAAAAGATAGCGCTTATCACCACCGAATCGCATCTGCAAATTATAGAATTGCGTTGTGAAGGTTACAGGCGGGCGCTGAAGGATGCGGGTTTGGACGCCGACCCCAACCTGTACGGTTGGGTGGAGTATATGGATTCCGAAAAAAATATTACTCCCGCACTGGATAAGATTTTCCGGACAACGCCCGATGTGGACGGTTTTTTCTTTGTCAGCCATACGTTGGCTCTGGGGGCGTTCCTGTATTTTCATGAAAAAGGAATTAACGTTAATAAATACGGCCTGGCCTGTATCCATGAAGTGTCGGAGTTTAAAATCCTTGCCCCGAAAATCAATGTAGCCATCATGTCGGTGGAAGGTATCGGGAAAAACGTCGTGAGGATTTTACACGACAATATCGAACATGTGAACAGATATAAGAAGAAAAAGGAATATATGTGCAGTAAAATGATATTGCCCTGTACTCTTAAACTTTACGAATAAAAAGGTTGCACAGGTAGTACTCATTCGACTGAAAAAGTTATAATAATAAATGATTAATGAATATGACAAATCAAACATCTTTAAAGAAAGCCTTGCCGGTCCTGTTCGGATTCTTCATTATGGGACTGGTGGATTTGGTGGGGATTGCCACCAACTATGTTAAACAGGATTTTTTGTTAAGTGATAAGGTAGCAAATCTGTTGCCAATGACATTGTTCCTCTGGTTCGCTGTACTGGCTGTACCTACCGGAATGGTAATGAATCGTTTTGGACGCAAACGAACGGTCGTCCTCAGTATGGGAATCAGTTTGGTCGCCATGCTGCTTCCCCTGTTTGCTTACAATTTTCCCATTATGCTGATCGCTTTCGGCCTGCTTGGAATTGGCAACACCCTTATTCAAGTATCCCTGAATCCGTTACTGACCAACGTTGTGAATGGCGATCGCTTAACCAGTAGCCTGACGTTGGGACAATTCATTAAGGCCATTGCCGCTTTTCTGGGGCCTGTTTTTGCCGGACTGGCTGCTACCCGCTTGAACGACTGGAGATATGTTTTTCTGATTTTTGCCGCTGTTACGGTACTGTCGTTAGTATGGCTGGTTCTTACGCCTATCAGGGAAGAATCTGAAGAACAAAAGGAGACTTCTTTCGCCAAGACATTTGGCCTGCTGAAGGATAAAACCATCCTGATGCTTTTTCTCGGTATTATTTTTGTGGTAGGCATTGATGTCGGGCTGAACACGACTATTCCCAAGTTCCTGATGTTCCGTTGCGATATTCCCCTCGAACAGGCAGGATTAGGAACAAGCCTCTATTTTGTCGCCCGTACGATAGGTTCATTTATCGGGGCAATCCTGTTAGTTAAACTTCCGGGACGCCGGTTCTTTATCTGGAGTATGTTAGCGGCTATCCCGGCAATGACTGTCAAATTGTTAATTCCCGGTCTGTGGGGAATTTTGGCGATGGTTTTTATTGTCGGATTTGCAATTGCCAATGTCTTTTCTATCATTTTCTCGGCTGCATTAAAGAAAAAACCCGAATACGCGAACGAAATCTCTGGTCTTTTGATTATGGGGGTTGCCGGAGGCGCTGTTATCCCGTGGTTGATGGGGGTCACGTCCGATGCTTTCGGACAAACGTATGGAATGGCTCTGTTGCTCTTCGCTATGGCCTACTTGCTTTATTGCGCTATAAAAATGGAAAAATAACCGATGAAGGGACATATATATAATGTAGGAATAGATGTAGGAGGTTCGCATATTTCAAGTGCGCTGGTTGATGCGTCCTGCGGGAGTGTGTTGAAGGAAAGCATTCGCGAAGTAAAGATTGATTCGTCCGGCAGCATCGAGCATATCACAGGTTCGTTGCGGACGGTTCTGCAAATGACCGTTGCCGGACAGGAACATCCTGTTGAGAGCGTGGGTATTGCCATGCCCGGCCCCTTTGATTATCCCAACGGAATATCGCTGATTAAAGGCGTTCACAAATTCGATGCAATCTATGGACTGAATCTCAAACAGATTATACGCGACAGTTTGCCGGTTGACCACATTGTTTTCGAGAATGACGCCGTTTGTTTTGCTCTTGGCGAGCACTATGCAGGCGCTGCCAAAGGAACGGGACGCTCATTGACGGTAACGCTCGGTACCGGTTTCGGTTCTACCTTCTTAATAGACGGCACAGCGCAAACATCCGGCGACGGCGTGCCTGCCGATGGCTACCTGTACAATCAGCCTTTCGAGAACAGCATAGCCGATGATTACTTTTCAACGAGATGGTTTACCGGACAGTGGAAGGACGAAACCGGCGAATGTATCGCAGGGGTGAAAGAAATAGCAGAGCAGGCGCAGCAAAACAACAGGGTAGCGTTGCGGATTTTTGAAACCTTTACGGATAACCTGAGCGGATTTATTGCTCCATGGCTGAAACGCTTTGAGCCGGAAATACTTGTACTTGGCGGAAGCATCGCCCGGTCTTCGTTGCTCTTTATGGACAGGCTGAGAGATAAACTGATAAACGATGGTATTAATCAGACTGTAAGCGCCTGCCTGCTATGGGATCAGGCGCCCATTATTGGCGCAGCCATGAATGCCCGGTCAAGCAAAATAAATCAAAAATCCAATTAACAACGTGACAATGCGCCGCCGCACTGCTTCGTACCTACCATTGACGAATGCTCGCACAACGTCATTGCGAAGAATGAAGCAATCCAGTTCTTGACTATGTTTTTACATTATAATAAGGAATAAACCATCTTATTGACTGGATTGCTTCGCTAACGCTCGCAATGACGCATACTCGCCCGCCCTTGTCGTGTACCGTGCACCTTTGTACCGTGCACCCCGTAAATTGTCTGAACCGTGATTTCAATAAGATTAAAAAGATTCTCAAGATCGGGATGATTCTTCCTCTTGAGAATCCTGTAAATCTTGTGAAAATCCCGGTTCAGACAAAAATCCCGGTTCAGACAATAAAAACGCAGATTATCCGTATTAGAATAATCTGCGTTTATCTTATCTATCTGCGTCATCTGCGTGCTAAACTACTTAT
>JAISJX010000447.1 GCA_031261145.1 Tannerella sp. | reverse complement strand
ATCATAATGCTTGTTCCCGTTTTCGTCCCGGCTTTTGATGATGGAGCCTTTCGACACATTTTTGGGCAGCATGATGCCCTCGTCGTCGTCCGACAATCCGGTGAATATCTCATACGGGCGGCCATTCAGCAAACCGACGAACGCAATCCATTTCTCCCGGTTATTCTGGAACTTGACGACATCCGCCTCCAGTTCGCGCGGACGGGTATAGACAATCACCGGCGGCTCAAGGCAATCCGGGTCTTTCTTCTTTTTATCCGTTGCGAGCAACACGCCCGAACGGGAACCGTCGCGATAGACCGTACATCCTTTACATCCGGAACGCCAAGCCTCGATATACAGTTTGTCAACCAATTCTTCCGATGCGTCGTTGGGCAGGTTGATCGTCACGCTGATCGAATGGTCGACCCATTGCTGAATCCGTCCCTGCATTTTCACTTTCTGCACCCAGTCCACATCATTGGAGGTCGCCTTGTAATACGGGGATTTCTTCACCAATTCATCGACTTCTTCCGAGGTGTATTTCTTTGCGGTCGAATAGCCGCTTGCCTGCATCCAGGTCACAAACTTGTGATGGAACACATTGTATTCTTCAAAAGCATCCCCCGTTTCGTCCACATAGTCGACCCTGACCGCCATATCGTTCGGATTCACTTTCCGGCGACGCTTGTAGACCGGCAGGAAGACCGGCTCGATGCCGGAGGTCGTCTGGGTCATCAGACTGGTTGTGCCGGTAGGCGCAATGGTCAGGCAGGCGATGTTGCGGCGACCGTATTTTTCCATATCAGCCACCATTTTTGGGTCGGCTTCCCGCAAACGGGCAACGAAGGGGTTGTTTTTTTCGCGTTTGGCATCGTAAATCTCAAACGGCCCGCGCTCTTTCGCCATCAGGACAGACGAACCGTAGGCGGCCAGAGCCAGTATTTTTTGCACGTTTTCGGCGAAATCAGTAGCCTCTTCCGTTCCGTAACGCAGGTTCAACGCGGCTATCATGTCGCCCTCGGCCGTGATTCCTACACCCGTACGCCGTCCCAGCAAGGTTTTTTTCCGTATTTTCTCCCACAGGAACCGTTCCGCTCTTTTGATTTCCAGCGATTCGGGGTCTTCGTCGATTTTTTCCAGAATACGGTCGATTTTTTCTGTTTCCAAATCAATGATGTCATCCATTATCCGTTGAGCCAAAGCGACGTGTTTTTTGAACAGCTCAAAATCGAACACAGCCGTTTCCGTAAAGGGATTCACTACATAAGAATACAGATTGACGGCCAGCAACCGGCAACTGTCGTAGGGACAGAGAGGAATTTCACCGCACGGATTGGTGGACACCGTCCGAAAACCCTGGTCGGCATACGCATCCGGCACCGATTCCCGGAGGATGGTATCCCAAAAGAGCACGCCCGGCTCAGCCGACTTCCACGCGTTATGAATGATTTTTTTCCACAAAACGGAAGCGTTGATGTTATTCACGGTTGTCGGATGAGGAGAATCAACCGGATATTGTTGCTGATAAGGCATGTCGTTCACCACCGCATTCATGAAATCATCGTCCAATTTCACCGACACATTCGCGCCTGTGACTTTTCCACCCTCCATCTTTGCATCAATAAACGACTCTGCATCCGGATGTTTAATAGATACGCTCAACATCAATGCGCCGCGGCGTCCGTCCTGCGCCACCTCCCGCGTGGAATTGGAGTAACGTTCCATGAACGGCACCAATCCGGTGGAAGTAAGCGCCGAATTTTTAACGGGCGAACCTTTCGGGCGAATGTGTGACAGGTCGTGTCCGACGCCACCGCGCCGTTTCATCAACTGCACCTGTTCCTCGTCAATCCGGATTACCGCGCCGTATGAATCCGCGTCCCCGTCCAATCCAATCACAAAACAGTTCGATAACGACGCAATCTGGAAATTGTTTCCAATGCCTGTCATCGGGCTGCCTTGCGGAACAATGTACCGGAAATGGTCGAACAAGTCGAATAGTTCCTTTTCCGGTAAAGGGTTCGGATATTTTTTTTCTACACGGGCTATTTCGCTCGATAAACGTGCGTGCATGTCAGCCGGCGTCTTTTCGTATATCTTCCCGAAACCGTCCTTCAGTGCATATTTATTAACCCAAACCTTTGCTGCCAACTCATCGCCGGCAAAATAATCAAGAGAAGCTTTATAGGCTTCATCAAAACTGTAAATTTCTAACTTGCTCATGGCACATTTTATGTATTAATTCTGATTGCAAAGTTAGGCATATTCTCTTTTTATCTCCAAATTAATTATTATAAAAAACGCATACTGTTGAAAAGTTTTCAAAAATAAAAAATAATTGATTGATAATATGATATTTATATTTTCGTGTCAGCAAAAAAGTTTTCAAAATAGAACTGTTTGTGACAAATCAAGTATTCAAAACAGAAAATGTGAAAACATTTTTTGTTCAAAAAAAAACTCCGGCCATGCCGGAGTAATTTTCCTGTTTTTATAAATTGTAATTGAATGAAAAGCCTTCTACAAGCTGTTTTTTTCCTGTTTTTCCAAAGATTCCTCGATGGATTCTATGGTAGAACGAAATGTTTTGTTGATTTCCATCTGATCCTGTACCGTTTTACAAGCGTGCAACACGGTTGCATGGTCTTTGCCGCCGACAATTTTCCCGATATGCGAAAGCGACGCCTGCGTATATTTTTTCGCCAGATACATAGTGATTTGCCGCGCCTGAACGATTTCACGTTTTCGCGAAACGGTTTGAATCAGGTCTTGCTTTAGCTGGAAATAATCGCATACCACCTCCCGGATTTTTTCGATGGACAACTGTTTTTTGGGTTTGATAGACACTGTCTGGCTGATTATTTGCCGGGCCAGGGGAATGTCTATTTCCTGATTGTTAATCAGTGAATGAGCCATCAAAGAGACCAGTATCCCTTCCAAATCACGGATGTTCTCCGTCACATGTTCGGCGATGTAATCAAACACATCTTCCTTGACGACAATGCCGTCGTGTTCTATTTTTTCTTTCAGAATCTTCTTTCTTAATGCTTTATCCGGGCGGGATATTTCCGCGGTCAGCCCCCATTTCAGACGGGTGAGCAGCCGTTCTTCCATGCCCTGGATGTCCACCGGCGCTTTGTCGGAAGTCATGATCAACTGTTTGCCCAACTGGTGCAGGTTGTTAAATATATGAAAGAAAGTGTTTTGCGTTTGTTGTTTTCCAATCATTTCATGAATATCGTCCAGAATCAAGACGTCGAGGCTCTGGTAAAAATTCAAAAAATCATTGGTCGTATTTTTCCGCACCGCGTCCGTATATTGAATCTGGAAAAGATTGGCGGAGACATACAAAACCCGTTTGTCAGGATGCAACTCCCTGGTACGCTGCCCAATGGCATGGCAGAGGTGCGTTTTCCCCACGCCGGAATGGCCGTACAGCATCAAGGGATTGAACGACGTTTTGCCGGGATAGGCCGCAACGGTTTCTCCGGCTCTTCGCGCCAGTTTATTGCTCGTTCCTTCAAAAAAGTTCTCGACGGTATACCTCGGATTCAACTGGTCGTCCAAGTCCTGTGGCGCCACCCGGGTAAAAGGCCCCGGGATGTTGATTGCCGTTTCGGCTTTTTTCGGCGATGCGCTGCCTTTGTAATCGATGGTCGCTTCCGGCTGCGATTTTTCAACCACTACCCTGTAATTCAGGATAGTACCTGTACCGAAGACGCGATTTAACGTCATCTTTAACACATCTACAAACTTTTCTTCCAGGTATTCGTAGAAAAACTGGCTTGGAACCTGAATGGTCAGCTTTTTATCTTCATAGGATACCGGAACTATTGGCGGAAACCATATATGATAGGTTGCTTCAGGCACGATATCCTTTATAATCGCTAAGCATTTATTCCACAATGAATGATAATCGGGTTGCATATTTCTTCAAAAATTTCTTTCTGTACGACTTTATTTTCAGCCCCAAAGTTCGACTTTATTTCACAAGAAAACAAATCCCGTTTGTTGATGAAAATTCTACTTTTTTCTATAATCCTGATTAATAGCAATTTACTTGTATTCGCTTAACGTACCCGCTTTTAGACAAGGCGAATTTTTCAGAAGCTCCCTTAATTCACCATTTAATGTTAATCCCGATGTATCCCGTTTTTTTTCTTTAAATTATTATTTCCCCTCAAAAAAACCCATTATCAAACGATTGATACCCCCTAAAAAAAAAATGCACCCACCCCCTATAAATAGAATCATTCTAAATAAGGTTTTAAGTGCAGGTCAGTTGGAATCCGGTTGTTTTACAGCGCCAAACATTATTATATCGCTCTCATTCAATCAGTTACAATTTAAGCAAGTCGGCTTTTTGCAGAATAACGCCCTCTCTGTCTTATGAGTTTTGATTAAAAACCATTGTCAGCAGCGCTATCCGGGTTTTCAGTTTCCTTCCGGCGAATTAAAACACCGAAAAATGGACATATCGTTTGGGATGCTGCTTCATGTCGATGAGCAAACCGGAGAGATTGTCCAGCGTCAGATTCAAATTGCGATAGAGGGACGAATCATTTAACAGCAA
>JAISJX010000058.1 GCA_031261145.1 Tannerella sp. | reverse complement strand
CCTGATTTTCAACGTAAAACTTCCGGCTTTCGACGTCATAAAAATGGCAAGCGGCACCACCGCCAAAATGATGGGCGTCTTCGACCGCAAAGGCTCAATAGCCGTTGGGAAAGATGCAGACATCAATCTGACGGACAGTCAATTTAATGTCTTGAAAACGTTCTGCAAAGGCGCTTTGCAGGAATAAATCAACGCGCCTTTCCCAGGATACTACGGATCATCTCCTCCTGGGTAACGCCGTTGCGCACAATGGCAAAACTGCCCTTATAATCCCAGTTGGCGCGGGCAATGCCATAGCGGTTGAAGAGCGTATTCATATCTGTGTACCAGCGGATTTTATCGTCTCCTGGCGCCTCATTGATACAGCCATATTCGCCACAATAGACTTTCAGCCCGTATTTTTGAGCGACAGCAAGCACCTGTTTGAAATGGCTCTCTATCACGTCGATATTGTATTCTTCGTTCGAGCGTCCTGTCTGAGCTAACTGTTCGGCTCCTCCAGCCGCCAAATCGCTGTCGGCAACCAATTTGCCCGGATAATGCACGGGAAATGAAATATCTTTCTGGTTCGTCCAGCTTGCGCGGTAATGGGTGAGCAGGAACGGTTCGTAATATTGAAAACTGATGAGGATGTTCGGATCATTTTCCGGGAGACGCAAGTCCTTGACCGTTGAATAGCTCTGCCAGCGGTTTGACCCGATAATGATGGTACGCCCCGGTTCCAGCTTGCGCACGGCTTCCGTACAACGGTTTACGATCACATTCCATATTTCGGGATTGTCGGCCACCGGCTCGTTCATCAGTTCGTAGGCCACCTGCTCGTTGGGATATTTTTTCAATTCATCCGACAACTTACGCCAACAGGAATAAAACTGTTCCTGTGCAGCGGGATCGGTGAATAACGGTTTGACCTCGTTATTAAAGTGATGCGAGCGCAGGATATGCAAATCAACGACCGTACGGAGATGATACACGGCGCACCACTCCAACGCATTGTGCAGCAGCCGGAACGCCTCCGGTTCTTTTTGCCCGTCTTCCGTAAACATCTGTTCCTCATCAATCGGGATACGCAGATGGTCGTACCCCAGACCGGCCAAAAAAGCGACGTCGCCGCGCGTAAAATAAGCGCTGCGTTCCGTCCCTCTTTTATTACTCTGCGACAGCCAATGACTGATATTAACCCCGTTCGTGATTTCAAATGTCTTCTCCGTGTCCACTTTTGTCTCACATGACGGCAAACCCATTAATCCTGTCAGGACTACAAATAATAATACTCTATTTTTCATGTACTTAGTCGTTATATTAATCATTTGTGCAAGGAGCATCCAATCTCTCGCAAAATTCGATTTTTTCCGCATTAGGCCCTGTGATGGTAAAGAATTTTACGCCATATTCCCAGAAAGGCAGCAACTGCACGGCATCATCCAGTATTTCGTAACCGGCTGATTTCATCTCCTTAAAAAGGCTTTCTATGTTTTTTGCATTCAGCGCAATATGATCGATAGAACCTGTTTTCAAAACAGCCGTTTTATTCTCATACGTCTCAATAACCAAGTTTCCAATCTGTAAGAAAGCCACTTTCTCATCGGCTTTTTCGTTGATTGTCTGATAAATCAGTTCAAACCCCAATCCTTCATAAAAAGCGATTGTTTTTTCGATGTCGTTAGTCGGAATACCAATGTGCTGTACCCCATCTACGCAATCAAGCATAAAATTCTTTTCCATCGTTCTCTATCTAATAATCTGTTAGAATGAGAGTTTAATAAATTTATTTTCCCAAGGTTCAAATTGCGGCGCCGCGTTTCCGGGCAGCGGGTCGCCGAGTACATCGCAAGCCTTGAGCCGGACAGGGATTTGAGCGGACGTAATCTGCAAAGTCGTTTTCTGTCCGCCTATCTCCCGCATTTGAAGGATAACGGCATTTTCGCCTTCTACCGGTCTCATATTGACCAACAAAAGATTCCTCGGTTGGATATTCAACAGGGAAACAGGGGCTAACGGTTTGTCCGTTCCTTTTCCTTCCGGCAATACGCGGGTCAGTAGAGGAATCCGGTTTTCCCACGCAAATTTGGTTGCATATTCAATGGAATTGTCTTTGGCGGAGTTGATAAAGTAACTCCATTGCAATTCACCCATTTGGTCGGCATTGAAATTGGTTACCCAGTAATTATTCATCGGCCAGGAATACATATTCGTGGACTGCGGAGTAGCGCCGGCTTTGTAACGTCCGGTATTAATGGCACCGAAATGCATCAGGGGAATTTCCTGGCTGCAAACGACCACCTGCGACTGCGCATTTCGTGCTGTGGCAAAGTTCTGCACGGTGTACCAATCGTTCGACGAACCGGGGATTTGGTCAACGCCCGCTTCAATTGTTCCACCCGGAACATCCAAATTGATTTTGCCGTTTTCCACCTCGAAGGGGAAAGCTACATAGACCGCTTCCGGATCTGTTACAGCCTTTTTGCGCAAACGATAAATAATCTCAATCTGTTTGGTTACGGAATAAATCCGGAACTCTACCATCAGATTGTCCGGTTCGCGTCCGGCTACCGTTTCTCCACGGAAGCGATATGTATCCCAAATAGGGCCTTTCTCATACGCCTCCAAGCGGATTTTTTCCGGCGCACGGCGGAAAAACTGCGGAGCGCGATACAGCTCCATCGGGTGACGGCTGTCGATGAGTTCATAGATAAATTCACCCAATCCCCATTGAGCATCGGGAGTCAGCAATTGTTTGTTCAAGTCTTTGTCGAACAATTTGCTGATTATTCCTTTTTGAAGGTTGAAATCAATGGAATACCAATCGTTCTCGATATGCGCTTCTCCCTTGAGTTGGGTTTCGTTTTTTTCAAGCAGTTCATTTTTAACCCGGATGTAATACTGGGCATATCCCAAGGCTGGAATATCCTTTACATAAATAGACCAATACGTTCCGTCCGAATAGCTTTCACCCGGTTGTGCCGGCAAGGCGTTCCCCTGAATGTCCACTATCTCAAACTTTTTGTTACGAGGAAGCATCTGATGATCTATGTAAACTTTGGCTATACCGCTATAACTCCAGTTCAACGTATTGAAAACAGCCACAGAAGGCGTCACAGCTTTAGGGATATAGGTTTGCAGCAAGCCCATAGCCACCTCGCCCAACTGCCCCGAACGACGATAGGCTTCCCATGAGTAGGATTGTTTGAGCGACCGTTGTTCCCAGGTATTACGGCCATACGCATCGCGTACACTTGCGTGGAATCCAAACGTATGTTCATCGTAAAACAGGAGAGCGTTGTTTATCTGATTTATCTGTTCATTGATTCCTTCCGGCAGTTTCGCTCCCAATATCTTAGCGAACGACAAGGCCGCTTGGGAAGCGATGACGTCGGAGTGCGTAATACGCGAAATAGCCGCTTCACGGGCGCCTGAGCCAAAGCCATCCGTCCACCAGTCGGGCCAAGCGCCACGAATGGTTTGTATTTTGTCGGCATAAGCGGTTTCTATTTCTTTGAAAAAATCGCTTGCTACGGAAGAGCGGAGCTTGGGCCATTCATATTTTTCGTTCCAGCGTTGAATCATTTCACTGCTTGCCGTCGAAGGGGGCGAATTGTCGGTATAATATCCCGAATGTTGGGCTACTGCAATGTCGTAGGGATAATTCTTCGCTTCCAATGTTCTCAGATAATCCAGCAACCGTTCTTCAAAACGGGTAAAATTATCCGATTCGACGCCAAAGAAATTACCCTGCATATAGTGTTCGGCGCGATACGTAAGTAATTTCTTGCCGGAAGGAGATTCCCACCAAAAGACCGTAGGTTTGTCGAAGGCGATCAATGCGCGGTGACCGTGCGTTCCCATATTCACGTACTTAACGCCTACATTGCTAAAGTATTCGCTAAAGCACCAGCCAATACCGTTCACGTCGTCCTGTATGGCGACTTCCGATTTCAGTCCGGCATCGCGAAATTGTTTCAAGGGATATAGAGAGGCCGCCAAGGTTTGTTCGTCGGGCAATTCATCGAAATTGAGATACATGGCCGCCAATTCAATCCGCCCCTCCTCTACTCTTTTTTTGAGGCGGGCGATTTGTTCGGCGGGACGAGATTTCAGGTATTCGCTGACAGCCCATGAAATCTCGCAAGTCCAGCGAAACTTCGCATTGTCGGGATAGTCGTCCGTAGCGTCGCAAAAATCAAGTGCGTAGTCGATATAACGCAGATGTTCAGCCAGTATCTCCGTTTGGGAACGGGTGTAACCGATATCCGTATGGGTATGTTGAACAAAATTCATCTGCCACTTTCGGACAGGCGCAACATCCACCTGCACAGACGTTTTCTCTTTGTTATTGACCACAGAGAGTTCCATCCGTTGCGGAGCGGTTACTTGGGGTATTTCACAGAAAAACAGATTCTTTCCTGTCTCCAATTTCTCTTTACGGCTTTGACCGCCCAAGCTGAGTGTCACCACAGCCGGTTTGCCGGAATAATCCACTGTGACCTGAACCTTCTGATTCAGACCATTTTTTGCCTTATACACAGCGGGCAACATACGTGCCTCAATTTTCATCGGAACGGTCTGTTCCGGTTGGGCAAACAAGGAGCAGGACAAAACTGCCATCATTGCCACCAAAAATACATTTCGCTTTTTCATGTCTTTATACTATTTAATATTTCTAAATTTCCTTTCCCGTCAGCATCCGTACTTCCCGCGATAAACGCTACAAATTAGCTGACAAAACTTCTTATTCTATGAATAAATAATTTGGATGTAAAAGTACTATTTTTTCTTTAAATAAAAACAAGATTCAGCAGGAATTATTCATACTAAAATAGCAAATGTCTATTAATACTTTGTATAATAGATATTTAATCATCCAATTTATTTCAAGGCACCGACTATTATTCCTTTGTCGCACTTGTTTATTCCCTTATCTACGCTTGTTTCTCTCTTCTTCTATTCCGTTTTGTATTATTTCATTAATATTGATCTGGGCATTGATAAATACAAAGATGGTTGTTCCATATTCACGAGCAAACTGATTTGATATTGAGTCTGCTACCAAAGAGGTCCCAAAAAAAGGGCTTGTTACTTGAAATTCATTTTCCCTTTCCGAATAATTTTTGATTCGTATGAGATTGACATATTGTTGGTCAAAATTAAACCAATTAATGTAATCGGCATTGAATGATACCGCTTTAACGCCTTGGGTTGTATAATAGTTTATGGCTCCGGCTTGTCCGTAATTGTCGCAAAAGACAAGCGTTTTGTCTGGTTCGGCAAGGTCTGAATAAACCTTATCCACTTTGTGCGCCAATTCCTGCCAGCCTAACATATCCGCAAAGTCTTGCGGCAATGTATGGTCTTTGCCATCTTCCCAACGGAGTAAGCCCAAATCCTTATACTTCTTTTCATTTTCCAAGAAGTATTCCGGGCTTTTATTGGGGAATGCTACATTATATAAAAGTATAAAAAACAAGATGGAAATTGCGATTGCGATTGGTTGTAAATATCTTTTCCAGCCTGTTCTAAAGAGATCGGCCAGATAAACAGAGCCAAAAGCGATATAAATGGGATAGATGCCAATTGCATAATATCCTTTTGCCCTGAAATAGGTGAAAACAGCCAGTGTGAAAATAATCGCCCAGAAAAAAGACTTATATTTTTTGAACGGATTATAAAACCATAAGGCATAGAGGGCTGAAATGATAACAAACAAAGCGCCCAAAAAAAACACTGTTTGCGACATCAAAAAACTCAATCTGCTTGCATTCACTAACTGAGTATCCGTCAATTCTTTTAAATGATGAAAAACAGGAAACTGATTATTGTATTGCCAGATCAGATTGGGCAGGATAAGCAGCAAACCAATCAGGAATGCCATAGCCATTTTTCTGTTAGCCAACAATTTACGTTGTTTGGTCAGCATGATTGCCGGGAGAAGACCTATCAGCAAAAAGAGGATATTGTATTTATTCAGAAAGCCAACGGCAAATACGATCGCTGCAACAAAAAGCCAATTTTGTTTTTCGGTATTGATATACTTTATGATAACAAAATAGAGACTTGTCCAACATAGAACGTCCAATGAATTAGGATGGTAGAGTAAATTTATTCTTAAAAGCACAGAAAACAGAACACCGGTTGCGCCTAAAATTTTCGCGAATAAATTACCTTTTAGCTCATCAATGGTTTTCCAGACAACCACGATTGTCAAAGCCCCAAATAATGCCGGAAAAAACCTGATCCAGAAAAAGGAATTTCCCAACAGACCCATAACATACGAAATCCAAGAGGTCACAGGCGGAACCGATACATACCCCCAAGCTAAATGATTAGCCTGATCAAGATGAAGAAATTCATCCCGATGTAAATCGTACTCAGGACTTATTAAGACGTATTGCAATACGAATTTCAGACCAATAAAAGTCAGTAAGATTATCGTATCAATAACGCCAACCCGCTTATCATATAACACTTTCATCGTATATTTCCCCTATTAATTATCATCCTTCACTGTATTGTTTGAAAATTTCAACAAAGATAGTCACTAATTATTTTAGCGCCATGCAGCAGGATGTTAAATTTATTCGATTTGAAATTTTTTCGCTTATTCTGCTTGGAATTTGTGGAAAAAGTGTATATTTGGGGTTTAAATTCATTAGTCATAAATTGCAAATTCATGAAAAGAGCTGTTATTGATAGAAGAAACTTTCTCCGCATGTCGGCAACGGCCGGCGCGGGGGTATTATTGGCGCCGGAGGTGTCGGCCGCAACGATTGTCCAGTCAAAGAAAACGGAGGCGGCTATGCCCGTCCGGACATTAGGCAATACGGGTATTCAACTTCCGATCCTGAGCATGGGCGTGGATCGTCCTGATAGCCAGAACGTCATCCGTGTGGCTTATGAATCGGGGATTGTCCATTTCGATTCGGCCCATATTTATCAGAACGGGCGGAACGAAGAGCAATTGGGGCGATTCTTCGATGGAAAGCCGCGTAACAGTTTTTGCGTCTCTACCAAAGGCATGTTTTCGTATCCGCTGAGGGATAATTTTGAAGAAGATTTGTATGAGAAATTGGAAATCAGCCTGAAACGCCTTAAAATTGATAGTTTTGACATCTATTATACGCACGACATCCGGATACCTGAGAAGATTAAGGACGAGCGTATCCTCCGGTTCCTGCAAAAAATAAAGGCGGAGGGAAAAGCCCGTTTTGTCGGTTTTTCGTCGCACGACCAGAACCCCGAAATCATCCATGCCGCCGTGGATACCGGCGTTTATGACGTGGGACTGATCAGTTATAATTTCAAGATGAAGAACCTGAAAGAAAATGATGAGGCCATCGAACGCGCTGCGAAAGCGGGTATGGGGCTTATCGCCATGAAAACGATGGCCGGCGGCACGGAAGATGCGGAAGGCAAACTGCAAATCAACGGTCAGGCTTGTTTGAAATGGATTTGGCAAAATAAAAATATTACGACGGTGATTCCGGGCCTGACGAATTACACCCATTTAGAGGAATGTCTCGCCGCCGCCCTCAGCCCGGAAATAACGAGTGACGAACGGAATTACCTCGCCGCCTTGCAGGATAAGGAAATGTTGTACTGCCAGCAATGCGGACAATGCAAAAGCCAGTGTACCAAGAATCTGCCTGTTCCCGACATCATGCGCGCCTACATGTACGCTTATGGGTATAAACATGCGCAACAATCCAAAGAGACGTTGCTGAGCCTGAACCTCAAGCCGGATAGCTGCGCCGGATGCGACAGTTGCAAGGTGGTTTGTCCGTCAGGATTCGATGTGGCCCGGAAGATTGCAGCCGTTACTCCGCTCATGCAGGCGCCGGATGAGTTTCTGACTTAGGAACTGCCAATATACAGGGTGCACGGTGAAAAGGTACACGATGCACGACTGTAGAGATTGCGGAGCCTGTTCTGTAAGAATCTCTGCCAATGACGCTGCTTAATCGCCTGAAAATAACTTCATCCGTGCGACGGTTATTTTTTGCTTGCCGCTTAACGGTTCAGCTCATCCTTGTTATTCTCGATGACGCCGTTCTCATTTTTACCGGTAAAGGCGCCGGTAAAGGTCTTGTTGCCGGTGAGTTCGCCTGCGGAAACCGTACAGGACTGTACATTCGCTCTGCCGGAAGGCGTCCGGGCGATCAGGTGCCCGACAAGTCCGCCGGTATATCCTTCGCCCCCGTTCACGTTGCCGGCCGACCGACTCATTTTCAGGGTGGCCGTGGCGTTGGCCGATGTTTGCATTCGTCCGATCAGTCCGCCGGTACAATCTTTGGAACCGGTCACTCCTGCTTCATTATAGCAATCCGTAACCGTCAGCGATGCGTTATTCTCTGCGGCTATCCAGCCTATCAGCCCACCGGTATAATTGCTTGTGCTCACGCCGTTTACGGGCGCTTTA
>JAISJX010000048.1 GCA_031261145.1 Tannerella sp. | reverse complement strand
CATGCAGGGCACGTATGCCTCGTTCCTGACTTGCGGACAGTGTGATACGGAGAAGGATACGATTCTTTTCATCGACCCCGGCTTCCCGGTGCAGAAGCAGCAAATCACGGTGATGGGTTATCAATATGCCTCGTTTGATGTCTACGATCATCGCGGGGAGAAACTGCGTGCGGCGCTCGAAAAACACCTTTCGCAAGGCAATATTGCGGCAATGGTATACTCCAATCCGAACAATCCGGGCTGGTTTTGCCTGACCGAAGGCGAGTTGCAGATTATCGGCGAGATGGCCACCCTGTATGATACGATTGTGATCGAAGACCTGGCCTATTTCGCGATGGATTTCCGGAAAGAGTTGGGTACGCCGTTTCAACCGCCTTACCAAGCCAGCGTAGCCCGTTATACGGATTATTATATTCTGCAAATCTCAGGTTCAAAGGCGTTCAGCTATGCCGGCCAGCGCATTGGCGTAACGGCGATTTCCAACAAGTTATACCACCGGGCTTATCCGGGGTTGACGCAGCGCTACGGAGGCGGGACGTTCGGTACGGTCTATATTCACCGCGTCCTGTACGCCCTTTCGTCAGGAACCAGTCATTCGGCGCAATATGCGTTGGCAGCCATGTTTAAAGCGGCGTCCGACGGTTCGTTTGATTTTATCAGCGAGGTCAAGGAATATGGCAACCGTGCGGCACGGCTTAAACAAATTTTCATAAATCACGGCTTCCGGATTGTCTACGAGCATGATTTGGATGAACCCATTGCGGATGGTTTCTATTTCACCATCGCTTATCCGGGACTGACCGGCAGCCGGTTGATGGAGGAACTGATTTATTATGGCGTCAGCGCCATCTCGTTGAGCACCACCGGCAGCAATCAGGAAGGGTTGCGGGCATGCACATCTTTCATCAAGCCTCACCAATATGAACTGCTTGACGAACGGTTACAATGTTTTGAGGAGCATCATCCGCTGACGCCTGTCCTTTGATTGTTCTTCCAAATTACTATATTTCAATCGTTTGACAGTATTTAGTAAATGTTAGCAAATTAGGATTTGGTTTTCTTTCATAAGTTGCCTATATTGTCGCCAAATTTCAGCATGAGTGTAAAGAAATGGCGCCATATAAGGATATTTTTAAGATTAAGCATAACGATTTGCGTCCGGGAAAGGGGAAGGTACTGATATCCGAACCTTTCCTGCAAAACCTTTATTTCCAACGTTCTGTTATACTTTTAATTGAACACAACGTAAAGGGTTCGATGGGTTTTGTGTTAAATAAACGGACGGATTTATGTGTCAACGACTTTTTCCCCGAACTGAAAGACCTGCCCGGTATTCCGATTTATCTGGGCGGACCTGTCAATTCCAATCAGTTGTATTTTATTCATTCACTGGAACATGAAGTTATACCCAACGGGTTGAAAATTGATGAAGACCTGTATTTTGACGGGAATTTCGAGGCGTTGAAACGGTATCTTTTAAGAGGAAACCCGGCAGAAGGAAAAGTGAAATTCTTTTTGGGATATTCCGGCTGGGAAAGCAATCAACTGAACAACGAAATCGTCGGTAATTCGTGGTTGGTCAGCCATTCATCGCACAAAAGCATCCTGCTTGCAAAAGACGATTCGTATTGGAATCACACCATCGAGCGGTTGGGCAATCCGTACAATACCTGGATAAACTATCCGAAAAATCCGGAAATGAATTGATGTGTGCACGGTACACGATGGCCGTATCCCCCTTGTACCATGCACATCTTTTTTACATCCCGCTGAAGTCCACGCCGTCGAACAAAAGCGACGGGATACGCCAATTCGTATGTATACGCGGGTCGTTGCCGGCTTCTACCAGGCTGCTCCACAATGTCAGCATATTGCCGGTGATATTCATTTCATTGACGGGCTGCGTCAAGCGGCCTTTTTCGACCAGGAAACCTTCGATACCGTAGGAGAAATCGCCGGTCGAACTGTTACAGTTTCCGCCATTGAAACCGGTAACCAATATGCCTTTATCGAGCGAGGCGACCAATCCGTCCACGTCTTTATCACCCAACGGCATGGTCAGGACGGACGGCGAGTCTATCGTTCGTTCCGTCTCCATTTTACGGGCGTAATAGGTGTCGATATAGTACGTTTTCAGTACGCCGGCCTCGAAAACAGTCATTCGTTTGGTAGCCACGCCTTCGCCGTCGAAATAGCGGGCGCCGGAAGCCTGCGGCAGGTGCGGTTCGTCGATGAGCGTCACCTTGTCGCCCAACACTTTCCGGTTCAACTTATCCAACAGGAAAGAGTTTTTCTGCTGGATGGACGAGCCGGATAACGCGCCCATGACAGGCGATAACAAGTGGCGGGAATTGATAAAATCCACAACCATCGGCAACCGGGCGGATGCAATCTTGTGTTGCCCCAATTTACGCAGGGTGCGTTCCAAGGCTTTGGCGCCGATACCGTCTTTAATCAACCGGTCATAATAAAGCGACGAATCATACCAGTAGGAAGAAGGCCGCGCGTCTCCGTCGCCTTTGATGCTGACGCTCCCGACCAACGAAAATTGCGACTCCGAAGTTTCGCCTTCAAATCCGTTGCTGGCAATCATATACCGGAAACTGTCACCGTCGCTGTACGACGATTCCGCCGCGACAATCCGCTCGTCTTTGCCCATGATTTCCTCGCAGACGTGCATGGCCAATGCCACTTTATCATCCGGTTGAATGGTTTCAAACGCCGCATCATACAGTTTCAGGTCGGGTTGGCCGCCTTTGTAATACAGCGAGGCGTCGGGCAGGGTACGG
>JAISJX010000324.1 GCA_031261145.1 Tannerella sp. | reverse complement strand
AATTCATAAATGACATGCAGAAACAGTTCTTTTTTATTTTATTAGCATCCCTGTTAACCACATCGGGATTTGCACAGGAAAAATTCGCCATTACCGGCGGCCCTTACCTTCAGGGTGCCACCGAAAACGAAGTGACCGTTGTGTGGACAACCAACCAAAAAGCCGTATCGTGGGTCGAACTGGCGCCGAACGATGAGAATCATTTTTATGCCGAAGCGCGTCCGCAGTTTTATGAGACCAATTTCGGTCGGAAAGTGATAGGTACGCTTCACAAAGTCCGTGTTTACGGTCTGGAAAAAGGGACAACGTACCGCTATCGCATTTATTCAAAGGAGGTAACCGACGATGAACCTTATTTCACCGGATACGGCAAAGTGGTCGCATCGGATGTGTATCAGAAAACGCCGCTGACGTTTAAAACGTTGGATGTATCCCGGCAAAGCCTTCATTTTGCAATGGTAAATGATATTCATGCCGACAGCAAACGTTTTGCCTCCCTGATGAATCAAACCGACCTCAAGTCGCTGGATTTCGTGCTTTTCAACGGCGATATGGTTAGCTCCATGGAGTCCGAAAAACAGATATTCGACGGTTTCCTGACGCAGGCCGTTCAGTCGTTTGCCAAAGAACTGCCTTTCTTTTTTGCCCGCGGCAACCATGAAGCCCGTGGCCTGTTTTCCACCGAATACATCCGCTACTTCCCTACCCCAACCGGGCAACCTTTTTATACCTTCCGCCAAGGTCCCGCCTTCTTTGTCGTCCTTGATGCAGGCGAAGACAAACCTGACAGCGACATCGAATACCACGGTCTGAGCGCTTTCGACCAATACCGCGAAGCGGAAACCGAATGGCTGAAAAAAGTCCTCGACAGCGAAGAATTTAAGCAGGCGCCCGTGAAAATTGTCATCATGCACGTCCCGCCCACATCGTCCACGTGGCACGGTTCGTTGGAAGTGAACCGGCTTTTTCTGCCCCTGCTCAACCGCGCCGGTATCCACCTGATGCTTAGCGGACATCTGCACCAGCACATCTATACCCCCAAAGGCGAAGGAAACTGCAATTTCCCCATCCTTATCAATTCAAACATGCATATCGCGGATATTCAAATTGAAAACAAAACCATCACGATTCGGATAAAAGATGTGGAGGGAAAGTTGTTTAAAGAGATAAAGTTGTAAAAACTGCCGGGGGACTTCGATAAACGAGGAAAGTAAGGAACTGCAATTTATAAAAGTATCAATATCGGACAAGTAAAGATAGCAAAGCCTGTTCCGAGCCGAAGGCGAAGAATCCCGCAATGACGATACGTGAAATTCTTGAATCTTTGAATCTTACGGGATAAGACCAGAAAACACAAGGATTGAAAATTCATCGAAAGTACGCATGTACACAGCGAAGTCGGAGAAAGAGGATTGAAAAATCGGCGCGCAACGAAAAAATTCGTACCTTTGTATAATGAAAGAACAATTATCGCCATTGGTTGATTTAATCAATCAGCAAAAACTGCTTCGGATGGAATATGACTATGAGAAGGAGAATTTTTTTCAACTTGCCCAGAAATCAGATGTTTCCGCTAAAAGACGAAGGGGTTATTGCTGGTATCCCGTTACGCCCGAAAAGTCGTATTTTAATTCCATGAACCAGCGTGTCGTGGAAGTAAGCAGGTCTCCGGACGATGATACCGATCATCAGTTTGAGTACGGGCGGTCGGTACAGTTTTTTTCCGTCGACGGCAATGGCAAGGTAACTTATTTCAAATTTACGGCAAAGGTGAATTATGTCGTGGATAATGTGATGGTGATTGTTGTGCCCAACGAAGCGGCGTCAACATTGATACACAGCACACTGAGCCTTGGCGTTCATCTGGCGTTCGACAACACGTCGTTCCAGACGATGTTTGCGGCGCTGGATGCTGTTATGTCCGCACAAGACAATCGCCTGGCGTACTTGCGCGAGGTATTGCTGGGAAATTTCACTCCCAGGCAGCAACCCTCTTTTTCGGTGCACGTAAACTGGCTTAACAAGTATCAGGGCGAGACGGTAAACAAGGTGCTGGCGTCGCAGGATGTGGCTGTTGTCCATGGCCCTCCGGGAACGGGCAAGACGACAACATTAGTGGAGATCATTTTTGAGACCCTGCGCAGGGAGAATCAGGTTTTGGTATGCGCACAAAGTAACATGGCGGTCGATTGGATTTCGGAGAAGTTGACAGACAGGGGAATAAGCGTGTTGCGGATAGGGAATCCGACGCGCGTAAACGACAAGATGCTTTCGTTTACGTACGAAAAACAATTCGAGATGCATCCCTGTTACAGGGCGCTTAATGAAGCGCGTGCAACGTACAGGACAGCCGTTGCTTTCGCCAAACTTGGAACGGATAAAAAAAAGGCCAAACTGTCGTTGCTGAAAGAGCATATCTATCAGTTGGAGATGCGTATCCGTAACGATTTGTTCAACGAAAACCGCGTTATCTCGTGTACGCTGACAGGCGCTGCAAGCAGAAGCCTTCAAGGCATGCACTTTTCGACGCTTTTCATCGACGAGGCTTCGCAGGCATTGGAGGCTGCCTGCTGGGTCGCCATTGCGAAGTGTAACCGTTTGGTGCTTGCGGGCGACCCGTGCCAGTTGCCGCCGGTAATCAAGTGTTTTGAAGCATCCAAAGCAGGACTGAATACTACGTTAATAGACAAATTGATACGCCGGATACCGCGTTCGGCTTCGATGCTCGAAATACAATACCGTATGAATGAAACCATCATGCGTTTCCCGTCGTACTGGTTTTACCACGACCGGCTGAAAGCGGCGCCGGAAGTACGCGACCGTTCCATCGGCGATCGCGACGTCCCACTGATTTGGTACGATACGTCGGAATGTAACTATGCCGAAGATATGCCTGCCGAAAATAGCGGACGTATCAACAAACGCGAAGCCGATGATATGGTACGGCAATTGCGTGATTACATCGAACGGGTGAGACCGTCCAAAGTACTTGACGAGCACATTGATTTCGGCGTTATTTCTCCTTACCGGCTTCAGGTGCAGTATTTGCGTCAGTTAGTAAAGAAGGATGAATTTTTCCGTCCTTTCCGCAAGTTGATAACGATCCATACGGTCGATGGTTTCCAGGGACAGGAACGCGATGTGATATTCCTGAGCCTTGTACGTGCGAACGAGGAAGGGAATATCGGCTTTTTGAGCGATTTACGCAGGATAAATGTAGCCATCACCCGCGCCCGGATGAAACTGATCATCTACGGAGACACGTCCACCTTGAAAAAGAATCCTTTCTACAAAGCCTTCATCCAGTTTATCGACAAGAACGGACGGATAGAGGTGGTGAAAAATACTGTTACCACCGAAGAAAAAGAAGAAGTTGTGAGTTGAATTACAGAAATGATGTACTTAATTTTATAATTCCAACCGTCGAATTGGTACCAATTGCGCCTGAGCAATTTGCCTATACTGGGGTGATGTTTTTGGAATAGCCCAATTGTTCGATTGTATCCAATAATAAGGCGTTTTTGCCTTTAATTTGTTTATTTCCTGCGCATGGTAGTTTAGCCAATCTTTTAACCATCTAAGTTTTTTTAATACCACCGCTACTTGACCCGTATTGGCGGAATGAATTTCTACAAAATAGACTTCTTTATCATAAGCAAACGCATAATCCCA
>JAISJX010000245.1 GCA_031261145.1 Tannerella sp. | reverse complement strand
CAAGACGGAAGTAACCAGCGCAGGCTTGGATTTAATAAACCTTGGAGGGGGACAACTTCTAACCAGCGTGCTTACGGAAACGGTCGGAAATATGACTTTGGGTTGGGAAAAATCATATAACCTGAACATTGGTCTGGATTTTGGATTTTTTAAAAACCGTGTCGAAACTTCATTAGAATGGTACGATACCGATACGAAGGGCGTTCTCTACAAGCGGGATTTACCATTCTCCGGCGGAGGATTCACAGCGAAAACATCCTACAAAATGACTGATAACATTGCCCGGATGCATAACCGTGGTATCGAATTGACTTTGACAACCAGAAATGTCGATACAAAAGATTTTAAGTGGAATTCCATCCTGACTTTCTCTAAAAACAAAGAACAGGTAAAAGAAATCAATTTGGGTAGCGGTGTAACCGCAGATGATTTGGTCTCTCTGAATCTTTTTATTGATAATCCGAAAAATACCGCTTTTGGAATTAAAAAATTAGGTATCTGGCAATTAGGAGAAGAAGCAGATGCCGCAGTATTCGGACTTTTACCGGGAGATGTGAAGGTGCAATCCAATCTGACCAAAGTTCGAGACGGCGTGTGGGTGGACAACACGCAGGAAACGCCTGTCGAATATTCTGCCGATAAACCCTATACTGTTTCTACCAAAGACCGTATCATTATCGGTCAGAACGACCCGAAATGGATTGGAGGTTTTCAAAATTCATTCTATTGGAAAAACTTCGACTTGAACATTTTTATGACGGCTCGCTGGGGACAGTTAGTCAATGCGTCTCTCTTGGGTTATTTCGGCAGGGAAGCCATGCCGGATACATACAATTACTGGACTCCTGAAAATCCGACAAACGATTTTCCCCGATATTACCTGCAACGCACTACGCAATATACCAGTCCGACGCAAAGTCTCACCTTAGTGGATGGTTCTTACCTGAAGATTAAAAATATCACTTTGGGTTATGAACTTCCCAAGAACATCAGTAAAAAAGCGGGTTTGTCGAAGTTACGTCTTTACGGAACACTTTACAACCCGTTTATCTTCACAAAAAGCCATTTGTTAAAAGATATCGACCCCGAAGCGGGATCAAGCGATTCATTCCCCTTGTATAGACAAATGGTATTCGGTGTCAATGTTTCATTCTAATAATAAATAGTAATAAAATGAAAAAAATATATCAAATCGCAATTGCAATATTTTTCCTGACAGGAATCGCTTCTTGTTCTTTGGAAGAATGGAATCCGTCAACAGTGGACTTGGAAACAGCTTACAAATACAAAGACGGATATGAAAGCCTTGTTAATTATTGCTACGATGGGCTTTATTATTTCTACGGAAAGACCGACGGTATCGGAGCTATGGAAATGGGAACGGATTCATGGGTGACTACCGGAAATAATGAAGCCGGATTTGTTCTGTACTCCAGCCAAATGAATTCCACATTAGGGACTTTAAGAACTATCTGGCAAGGATTCTATTCCACAATCAATTATTGCAACACAGCTATTCATTATGCAAAAACAGTGGAAGGCTATACCGAAGCGGAAAGAGATGCAAGAGTAGCCGAAGTTTATTTTTTGCGGGCATGGTCTAACTGGCATCTCGTAGAACAGTTCGGAGGCGTGGTATTGAGAGAGGAACCTTCTACCGTAACAGGTATTGACAATGCTCCGGTGCGTAGCAGCGAAGAAGCTTTTTATGATCTGATCATTTCCGATTTACAATATGCTTGTGAGTACTTGCCGCTCTCACAAGGGAATGAGCGGGGACGAGTTGCTAAAAAAGCCGCTTACGCCATGTTGGCAAAAGCCTATCTCCAAAGAACCCGTTTGGGCGATCCGGATAAAAAATACGCAAAATTAGCATTGGATGCCGCTCAGGAGTTGATTAACAATCAAAGTAAATATGAAATCGCACTCTATACCAGCGATGCAACCCAATCCGGTTTTGCCAAATTATGGTCTGGTGCAACTAACAAAAATAATTCGGAATTTCTATTCTTAGAAGCAATTGACCATGTGGATGGGAAAAATCCCGAAGCTTTCAATCGTGGACGAACCCGGCAATACTATGTGATGGATTGTAGAACGGTCGGCGCCGTTTGGGGAACACAAGAGTCGGATCCTTGGCTTAGTCGTGCGAATACGAGGAACTTTAAACCATCCAAGTATTTGCTGACCAATCTGTTTATGCCTGTTGCAAATCCCGCTGACACCCGTTTTGCAGAAACCTTTTTCTATGAATATTATAATGCCACTTCGTCAAATAAGGAAATTACAGCGTCTATGGCAACAACCTACGGTAAAAATCCGGGTTTGATAGGTCATAATATCCTCCCTACCAACGGAACTTTCCAATCTTTGGCTCGTGGAGGGAAAGCGCAAACTATCATGGGGATAAACAATATGACGGATAACGACCACGATGGTTGGTTAGACGGACTTTCTATCTTTACCCCCAACTGGACAATGTCTGCCGCCGAGAAACGAGATTTGCCGTTCTGGATTGTGGATCCGTCGGATATGTTCGACTCGTCCGGTAAATGGATCACTGTAGAAACCAATCCGGCAATGGGTACTTATTTCAAGGAAATTTATCCCTCTTTGAAAAAGTTTTCCGCGCGTGAATATATCGACGACCGCCAACAATGGATGGGCGATTTTCCTATTATTCGTTTGGGAGAAGTTTATTTAATTGCCGCAGAAGCAGCATTACTTTATAACAATGATCGAGCAACCGCTCTGACTTATGTGAATGAAATTCGTAAACGAGCTGCTATAACCGGTCGTCAAAACGAAATGCTCGCCACTGAAAGCGATATGTCTTTGGATTATATTTTAGCCGAACGCGGTCGGGACCTTTGCGGAGAACAAGTTCGCTGGTATGATTTGAAACGGATGGGTAAACTAACAACCCAATACCTCACATCAACCAATCCGGATATTCTGTTCTTCGATGAATTGAAACACCAAATAAGACCTATCCCGCAATCGTATCTGGATGCAATTTCGAATCCTGATGAATTTGGGACAAATGGATATTAATACTAACAAATAATTTTAATAAATGAAGTCTGTTTTAATTACATTCATATTCTTGTTTGCGAGCCTGTGCATGTCACAGGCTCAGCAACAGGATGAAGCCGCTTATACAAAAGTATTAACGGAACGTGCACAAAAAATTGTCAATGGTTTGGGCATCAGCGATACAGCCGCTTATCAACGGGTAACGGAAATCCTTGTTAATCAATACAAATCCTTGGGTCTTATTCATGACGGCTTGGATGCCGACCTCAAAAAGACAAAAGTAGAGGCGGAAATTAACCTGCTGAAATTACAGGCAGACCAAAAATTGTATAACTTACATGCTGAATTTCTTGGAAATCTGTCGTCCGAACTGACGTCCGAACAGGTGATTAAAGTCAAAGACGGAATGACTTACGGTGTTGTCAAAGTTACTTACGATTCCTATTGCGACATGATTCCGACGCTCAAATCCGAAGAAAAACGACAATTGATGGCATGGTTGGTAGAAGCCCGCGAACATGCGATGGACGCCCCCTCTTCCGACAAAAAACACGAATGGTTCGGCAAATACAAAGGACGTTTCAATAACTACATTGCCAAATTAGGCTATGACAGTCAGAAAGAACGGAAAGATTGGGAGGAAAGACAAAAGTCGGAGAAAGAAAAAAAAGCAAAAGCAGACAATGGTCTTGAAAAGAAAGCAGCCGAATGGGTGACTTCTCTTAATTTGAACGACCAAACAAAAGCCTCCCGTTTGACAAGCCTGATAGCTACGCATTTAAAAGCAGTACGCGATTGGCATAATAATCACGATTATACCATTGTTCCCGAAGGCATTAATCCGAAAACCGGAGGAACATTGGCAAAACTCGACCGCCAGATAATCGTTGACGCTACCCTTCCGAAAGAGCCGCACGAAGTTTTGATGTCCGGTTTAAAAAAAGATTTGAACGAAGACCAGATTGCATTAATATTGGATAAATATACCGTAGGCAAAGTGGATTTTACTATGAAAGCTTATCGGGAGATAGTCACAGACCTTACGCCGGAAGAAGACGCAATCCTTCTCAACTACCTGAAACAGGCGCGTGAAGAAGCAATCGACTATAAAAATATGGATCAAATATCGGCTATTTTTAAGATATATAAAACAAAAATTGAATTATACATTTATCAAAGCGGTAGAAACTGGAAAGAAATCTACAAGGCTTATGTGGATGCATCCAAAAAGAAATAACAACCTTTTATACACCTGACGCAGGTAAAAAAATTATGATGGCAAAGTTTTATTCTATTCTGTTTTTCTTTGGAATATTTATCCAAAGTTTGTTCGCCCAAGTAGCGCCCGATAGTCTGGGAAATCGTATTCCCGACTTCTCCTACTGCGGATATCAGGCAAGTAACATTCCGATTCCACGAGTGCCGGTTAAAATAATTGTTCCGATTATTGACGGCGATGCGACAACAGCCATTCAGGAAGCCATCGATGAAGTTGCTAAATTGCCTTTGGATAAAGACGGTTTCCGTGGAGCTGTTTTCTTGCAATCCGGCGATTACAGCGTGTCGGGAAATATCCGTATCAGTGTTTCAGGAATTGTATTACGAGGAAGCGGACCCGGAAAAGACGGTACTTGCTTGATAGCCACCGGAAAAGATCGCCGCACTCTGATACGCATCGAAGGTATAAATGACCGACAAGCGGTTGGCGACACTCTGATAGTAGCGGATGAATATGTTCCTGTTGGCGCTATGGAATTGAGCATTTCGGGAAAACACAACCTGAAAACAGGCGATAAAATCATCCTCATGCGTCCTTCTACACGGGAATGGATTCGCGCCTTGGGAAGTGGAGAGTTCGGCGGCGGATTAACTACGCTCGGATGGAAACCCGGAGAACACAACATCTATTGGGATCGCACCGTTACCTCAATCGAAGGAGACCGTATCGGTTTCGACGCACCCATCACCACCGCTTTGGATAAAAAGTTCGGTGGCGGAACTGTGATTCCTTATGCGTGGAATGGACGGATTTCAAACGTCGGCGTTGAAAATCTGACTTGTATTTCCGAATATGATCATGCCAATAAAAAAGACGAAGCCCATTCTTGGATGGCAATCACCATCGCCAATGCTTCCGATCTGTGGGTTCGCAATATGACTTTCAAACATTTTTCCGGTTCATCCGTATTTATTTTGGAAACGGCAAAACGCATCACCGTCGAAAATTGCCAATCCTTGGAACCTGTTTCGGAAATCGGGGGACAACGACGGACTGCTTTTTTCACGATGGGACAACAATGTCTGTTCCAACGTCTGTACTCGGAATATGGATACCACGATTTTGCTCTGGGCTTTTGCGCTCCCGGTCCTAATGCCTTTGTTCAATGCACCGCATATTTGCCTTATAGCTTCAGCGGATCCGTAAGCAGCTGGGCTTCCGGCGTTTTATTTGATATTGTGAACATTGAAGGAAATGCTTTGCGTTATGCCAATCCCGGTCGCGATACTCAAGGAGGAGGCTGGAATGCGGCAAACAGCGTTTTTTGGCAATGTTCTCCTTCCCGAATGGATTGTTATGCACCGCCTACGGCAATGAACTGGTCTTTCGGTTCATGGTCGGAATTTTCCGGCAACGGATACTGGGAAAACAGTAATAATCATATCCAACCGAGAAGTTTATTTTACTCGCAATTGGAAAAACGTTTGGGAAAAGACTATACCGATCGTTCCTGTTTACTCCCCATAGGTTCGGAAGCAAGTACCTCGCCAAGCATAGAACAGGCGCAAAAACTAA
>JAISJX010000237.1 GCA_031261145.1 Tannerella sp. | reverse complement strand
GACCTCCTTTATTTGTATGATTTATGTGTCGCTTTAGGGGTGGAATTAGGTAATTCCGTAGTACACAATTCATGGTATTTTCACAAGGAAGACAATGAAATTGTGAGCGAAAAAGCCTTAATACAACACGAGAAATTTGTGAAAGCGCTGCTCACCTCGAAGCGCAGAGGTCTAAAGAATAAACTGAAGGATTACGGGCGTGCATACTTCAACAAAAGCATTCACCGCCGGTTGCGGGGAGACGAAAATGGGTACAGGCCGCCCTGTGGCGCATTGGATGACTTCTTTTTCATCGACCCGTCCGGAAATGTTACACCCTGCAACGGGTCGGAAGAAGAATGGATAATCGGCAATATCAAAGAAGATTCATTTGAAAATATCATGAAATCCGACAAGGCGAAGGAAATAAATGCACGGGTGAAAGCCTGCGACAGAAACTGCGCCTTTGTGGTAACGGAAAGACACGATATGCTCCGGAGACCCTGGATTCCCATCGGGTGGATTATCCGCAATAAGATTCGAGTCATCCGGGGAAAAAATATTTGCTGGTAGCATGAGGATTAACGTATTTGGAACGAGGGGGTTTCCATTTATCCAAGGGGGCGTAGAGAAACATTGCGAGTGTCTATATCCTTTGCTTAAACCTGAATATCAGATAACTGTTTTCAGAAGGAAACCCTATGTCCATTCCGATCAGCAATACGATACGATACGCTTCATAGACTTGCCTTCTACCCGGATAAAGGGGTTGGAGGCGGTGCTGCATTCGTATCTTGCTACGATTTACTCCCTGTTTCAGCGGCCGGATATAGTACATATCCACAATATAGGGCCTGCGTTATTTTCGCCAATCTTAAAATTAGCGGGAATAAAAGTCGTCTTAACGTACCACAGTCCGAATTACGAACATAAGAAATGGAATTTCCTTGCCCGGAAGCTACTGAAGTTAAGTGAGAAAATCGCATTGGCCACATCCGATGCCATCATTTTTATCAGTGAATTTCAGCGGAATAAGTACAGCCCTAAAATACAAGCGAAATCCTGTTATATTCCCAATGGAATCCAGGCGCCGGATTTTACGGAGGAGACCCATTTCTTGCAAGCGTTAGGATTGCAAAAAAACAAATACATCTTAACGGTTGGCCGGATCACGCCCGAAAAAGGATTTGACTATTTGGTAAAAGCATTTGAAAAAGCCGCTATCAAAGACTATAAATTGGTCATTGCCGGAGGGGTGGAGCAGGAGCACACGTATTTTGCGGATTTAAAAAAACACGTATCTTCCGGACAAATCATTTTCACCGGTTTTGTGTTCGGGAATAAACTGGCTCAGTTGTACAGTCATGCGGCGTTATTCATCCTTCCCTCATACAGCGAAGGTTTGCCGCTGGTTTTATTGGAAGCCATGAGTTATCACCTGAATATATTGGCCAGCGATATTCCCGCAAATAAAGCGCTGAACCTGCCCGACAGTTCTTATTTCACCACAGGAAACGAAGAAGAACTGTCCGCCAGGCTTCAACAAGCCATCCGGGAGGATATGCCCCCAAGAATCCGGTATCATTCAACAGACCACTATAACTGGAACCGTATAGCCGGGCAAACGGAGGCCGTATATAATTCTGTAGCCATGCGCCCAAAGGATTGAAATTTCATGATGACGGCGTCTTTTTCCGTTTTCAGCAACTATTTTTTGATAAATCAAAAGTATTTCTTACATTTGTCCCTTAATGGAAATAGTAAAAAACAAATGCCTGATAAAAAGTAAAATAACATATTGTTTAATATTAAAAATTGGATTCATGAAAAAAATTGTATTATTCTCAGTGTTGGCAGCATTCTGCGCAACAACGGTGGTGGCGCAAAACAATACGCTGACCAAGAAAGAAAAAGCCGAAGGCTGGACGCTTCTGTTTGATGGTAAAAACATGGACGGGTGGCGCAAATGTAACTCAACCGAAATGGCGGCCAACTGGTCTGTCAACGAAGAAGCGATGAAAGTGTCGCGGGGTGAACAGGCAGGACGCGGTCAGGGCGGCGACATCCTGTATGCTACCAAAAAGTATGCTAACTTTGAACTGTCAATCGACTGGAAGATTGAAAAAGAAGGTAATTCGGGCATTTTTTACTATGTAGTTGAATATCCGGGCAAACCGATCTATTTTGCTGCACCCGAAGTGCAGGTGCTCGACAACTGGTATGCAGGCGATAACAAACTGACCAATCACCTGGCCGGTTCATTGTATGACATGCTTTCCGCACTGCCTCAGAATGCTAAACCTGCGGGCGAATGGAATACCATCGTCATTCGTGTAAAAGACGGGAAAGCTACTCACACCCAGAATGGCGTGAAGGTATGCGAATATGAACTCTGGTCGCCCGAATGGAACAAACTTGTGGCCAACAGTAAATTCAAAGATTGGGAAGGTTTCAAGGAAGGTCCGGCGAAAGAAGGTTATATCGGCTTACAGGATCATGGGTATAACTGCTGGTTCAGGAATATTAAAATCAGAGAATTATAAAAATGCAGATGGCCATGAAAAAAATAACATTCATCATCTGTGCTTTTTTAGCAGTAGCAGCGACGAGCGTACAGGCGCAATGGAAGCCTGCGGGCGATAAACTCAAAACACAATGGGCGGAACAGGTCAATCCCGAAAAAGCCTTGCCCGAATATCCGCGTCCGCTCATCGAACGGAGCGAGTGGGCGAACCTGAACGGTCTGTGGCAATATGCCGTTGCGCCTCGCGGTGCGGCTGAACCTGCGACGTTTGAGGGTCAGATATTGGTGCCTTTTGCCATTGAATCGTCCCTGTCGGGCGTGCAGAAGGAAGTGGGAAAAAACAACGAACTGTGGTATAAACGCGAGTTTACCGTTCCCGCCACTTGGAAAAACAAAAATGTGGTGCTGAATTTCGGCGCTGTAGATTGGAAAACAGACGTGTTTATCAACGATGTGCTGATTGGTTCGCATCAGGGCGGTTATACGCCTTTCTCGTTTGATATTACGCCTTTCCTGAGCGGCAAGACGAAGCATAAATTAGTGGTGCGGGTATGGGATCCGACGAACGACGGCTATCAGCCGCGCGGCAAACAGGTGAATAAACCCGAAGGCATCTGGTACACTCCGGTAACGGGTATCTGGCAAACCGTTTGGTTGGAGCCGGTTGCCGCCAATCATATCACGGCGATTAAAACAATCCCTTGCGTGGATAACAGTTTGCTGAATGTGACCGTCTCCACGGCGCAATGTGGTACGTCTGATATTGTGGAAGTGAGCGTATTGGACAAAGGGCAGGTGGTTGCAACGGCCAAGGGCGTGTCGGGGAAAGAACTCCGCCTGTCCGTTCAGAATCCTGTGTTGTGGGACACAAATAATCCCTATCTGTATGATTTGAAGGTATCTCTGTCATCGAATGGAAAAGTAACGGATGAGGTGAAATCGTATGCCGCTTTCCGCAAGATTTCCACCAAACGCGATGCCAACGGTTTGATGCGTATGCAACTGAACGACAAAGACCTGTTCCATTACGGCCCGCTGGATCAAGGCTGGTGGCCTGACGGCTTATATACGGCTCCGACCGACGAGGCGTTGCTTTTTGATATTCAGAAGACGAAAGCATGGGGATTCAATATGATTCGCAAGCATGTGAAAGTGGAACCGGCGCGTTGGTATTATCATTGTGATAAAGAGGGTATTCTGGTATGGCAGGATATGCCGAGCGGCGATTTGGGCAATCAGTGGGCGCCTCATCAGTATAATGGCGGTACGGACAAAGCACGTACGGCCGAATCGGTAGCCAATTATTATCAGGAGTGGAAAGAGATTCTGGATTTGTGCATCTCGAACCCGTCGGTAGTCGTATGGGTGCCGTTCAACGAGGGTTGGGGACAGTTTGATACCGAGAAAGTAGTAGCATGGACGGCCACGTATGACCCTTCCCGTTTGATCAATCCGGCAAGCGGCGGTAATCATCGTGCGTGCGGCGACATCTTAGACCTGCATAATTATCCACAACCGAATATGTACCTGTTTGATGCTGAACGGGTCAATGTGTTAGGCGAATACGGCGGAATCGGTTTGCCCGTCGAGGAACATCTGTGGTGGCAGAAACGAAACTGGGGATATGTGCAGTTTAAAAATTCCGACGAAGTGACGGCCGAATATGTGAAATATGCCGGGATGTTGAAAGATTATGTGAAACGCGGCTTCTCGGCAGCCGTTTATACACAGACCACCGATGTGGAAGGCGAAGTGAACGGATTGATGACTTACGACCGAAAACAGATTAAAATCAATGAGTCTGCTGTGCGTAAAGCGAATCAGGAAGTGATTAACGAACTTTCCAAATAGAAATTACTAATGATT
>JAISJX010000195.1 GCA_031261145.1 Tannerella sp. | reverse complement strand
ACATCTTATTGACTGGATTGCTTCACTCCGTTCGCAATGACGTTGCGCAGGCAAGACAAAAATTGGCGAGAGGAGTGTATGTCGTGAAGACGGAGAAAGAGACGTTTAAGGTTATAATTGAGAATTGAGAATTGAGAATGCAGAATTAATTGTCAATTGAAAAAAAGCGGTAACCGTGCAGGGTCAATCCCTTGCGGTTGCCGCTTTTTTCATGCCGTCAGGTATGCAACGAAATAAGCATGACGGTCGCATACTCTCAATCCAGATGAAATACTTCTTCCAAAAAGATGGTTACCGGTGAATTGTCGGGGTTTGAATCCATAATTTCACTCATATAGTCCCACCATTTTTGTTGTATCTCCGCCGCGCCTAAGTCCTGCGATGATATGTTCCCTTCCACTTTCTGGACGCCAAAAAGAATATTGGTTTCTTCGTCCAGATAGATAGAATAATCACTGATCCCGGATTTCTTGATTAGCTCTACAATACCGGGCCACACCTCATTATGCCGTTTGATATACTCGTCTTTATATCCCGGCTTCAATTTCATTTTAAAAGCAACTCTTTTCATGTTAATTTATTTAGATTGAAAAAAAAATAATTCATACCCTATCCACTGCGTGAATCGGGGTGCAATTTACGAATATTTTAGTGACCGGACATGATAAAATTTATATTTAAGGAATTTTAGGTTGCGTTTTCCGCCTTTCGTTCCGTCGCGAACGGCGGGCGTCCGGCCTTTCTACTGTAAAAAAATTTATCACTACTGTAAAATAATTTTACATTATCGAATGAGACGGATATTCGCACTTTATTGGAAATTAATATTTTAGAAGTTTGGCACGATATTTGTGTTAGATATGGAAAAAAGAGCAGAAAAAATTAGATAAATATGAAAAAAGGAATTATTATTTTCGGTATGTTGATTTCCGCTACCTGTTATGCGCAGGACAGGGTTTGGACGCTGGACGCATGTATGCAATATGCGGTGGAACACAGTACGCAACGCGCCAAGCAGGAGGCCCGGAACGAAGCCTATAAGGCGGACGAGCTGGAAGCTAAGGGGGCATTCCTGCCTACATTGGGGATGCAATCCAATATGTCGTTCAATTTTGGGCGCGGGCTGGACCCGGAAACGAATACGTACATGTCGAACAATGTATATAGCAATTCGTTCGACGCCTATTCCAGCCTGGTTTTGTTTAACGGTTTGGCGAATGTTTACCGCGCCAAACTTGCCAGGGTCAACCGTTTGCTCGGCAAGGCGCAGTTGCAGGATACGAAAGACATGATTGCGCTCCAGACGATGGAACTGTTTTTTAACGTGCAGTACTACCAGGGTACAGTCCGTTTGGCCGAACAACAGTTGGCCGAAAGCGCGACGACCCTGAAGCAAGTACAGCGGATGGAAGAATTGGGTCTGAAATCCATCCCCGATGTGGCCGAGATACAGGCCAAGGAAGCCGAAGACCGGTATATGCTGACCAAACAGACGAACCTGCTCGAACTGGAAACCATCAAGTTGAAAGAAAAGATGAATTTCCCCATTGACGAGGCGTTAGCCGTAGCCGGTTACCGGGGCGACGCCTGGGAACGGCTCGAAAAAGAGAACGCCGCCGAAATCTATCAACAGGCATTGATTGCCTTGCCGAAAGTGCAGGCGGCTGAAAAAACGCTGTCGGCTTCCGTGATGGATTACAAAAGGATGAAAGGACAGTTGTACCCGACGCTGTCCATGAGCGCCGGCATATCGACCGGATTTTCCCGCCTGATGGACGGAAGCGAATATATTCCGTATAGCAACCAGCTTAAAAACCGCCGGGGCGAATACGTCAGTTTGACCTTGAGCATCCCGGTTTTCTCCGGATTCACCCGTTATGCGAGTGTGAAAAGAAGTCGGCAACAGATGATTATCGCCCGGAACGAACACGAAGAAACACTCCGGCAGGTATATAGCGAAATCGAACAGGCTGTGGCCGATGTCAACGGACTGTCCGACGAATGCCGGTGGGCGCAAAAAAGAACGGAAGCCATGTTCAGCGCCCATCAGGTCAATCAACGCAAATATGAAGAGGGCTTAATCAATGCCATCGAATTGACAACCAGCTCTAACCGGCTGCTGAACTCGCGAGTGGAAGAACTCGCAACCAATCTACGGTTTCAACTGAAAAATAAATTATTAGATTACTACAAAGGAGAATCCCCCTGTAAGGAAACATCCCAAACTTATTAATATCAAAGGAATAATAACAAATAAAACAGATACGTCATGGATATTCAATTAGAGAAGAAAAAAGGTTTACAAAAGAAACACACCCCGTACATCGTGGGTGGATTGGTTTTAGTAATTGCATTTGGTTGGTTGATTTTTGGCAACCACAGTTCCAGATTCAATGTAGAACGGAGTAAAGTGATGATGCAGGCCGCAACGAAAGGCGAGTTTAATGACTATATCCGCGTAAACGGACAGGTGCAGCCGATTAATACGATTCAACTGAGCGCCATCGAAGGTGGAATGGTGGCCGAGAAAGTCATCGAAGAAGGTTCGATGGTACGGAAAGGCGAAGTGATTGTCCGCCTGACCAACCCGATGCTGAGCCTTAATATCCTCGACAGCGAGGCGCAGTTGGCCGAAAAACAAAACTTCCTGCGCAATACGCAAGTGACGATGGAACAGGAACGCCTGAGCCTCAAGAAGGAAAAACTGTCGTTGGATTTGGATGTCGAACGGAGACAGCGCAAGTTCGAGCAGTATGAAAAATTGTATCAGGAGAAACTGGCGTCAAAAGAAGACTACCTGCAAGCCAGAGAAGATTACGAGTTTGCCGTCAAAGGGCGCGAATTAGTGTTGGAACGCCAGAAACAGGATTCCATCTACCGCGGCATTCAGGTGGATCAGATGGAAGAGAGTTTGGTGAATATCCGCCGGAACCTTGTGTTGCAGCGTCAGCGGATCGAAAATCTGGATGTCAAATCGCCGGTCGATGGGCAGTTGGGTTTGCTGGATGTGGAAATCGGACAATCGGTAGGCAGCGGCGCCCGTATCGGACAAATCAGCGTGCTGTCCGATTATAAGATTGAAGCGCTGATTGACGAACATTATATCGACCGCGTGAAAAACGGCTTGGACGCCACTTTTGAGCGTCAGGACAAGACGTACGACCTGACCGTCCGCAAGGTCTATCCCGAAGTACGCGACAAACAGTTCAAGACCGATTTCATCTTCTCCGGCGAACGTCCCGACAATATCCGCGCCGGACAGACGTATTACATCAACCTGCAATTAGGGCAGCCGGTCGAAGCCGTACTGATTCCGCGCGGCGCGTTCTACCAGAATACCGGCGGACAATGGATATTCGTTGTGACGCCCGACGAGAAAAAAGCCGTTCGCCGCAACATCCGCATCGGCCGTCAAAACCCGCTTCACTACGAAGTGCTGAGCGGTCTGGAACCGGGCGAGAAGGTGATTACATCGAGCTATGATAATTATGGGGATGCACAGGAACTGGTATTTAAATAATTGAGAATTGAGAATTGACAATTGATAATTGATAATTATTAATTGTTAATTATTAATTATTAATTGATAGTTATATTTGTACCGAGAGGTTGCGATTTCTTTTTAAAGTCGTCTTATTATAATAAAGCAATTAAAATATTTGCATAAAAAGGTTTACACGCTTTTTTTAAATGATAATGTAAATCCTTGTTCACCGTGATGTTTCAGAATTTGTGGGTGGCTACGGAAAATCTCCTAAAAGTATTGAAATCCGAATAGAAAATCGAACCCTTTTTCCCTCTTGAGTGTAAAATAATTTGACACAAGTGTAAAACTATTTTACACTTTTAAAAACGCCCGTTTTGATTAAAGCGCTAAATTTTAATCAGTTAAATTTTTGGCACGATATTTGTTATACATTGAGGAGAAAGATGAATAAATAACATATAAGTAATAATTTAAAAATAGAAAGTCATGTTGAAAATTGAAAATTTAAAGAAAGTGTTCCGTACGGAAGAAGTTGAAACCGTAGCGTTGAACGATGTATCATTAGGAGTTGCTGATGGTGAATTTATCGCCATCATGGGGCCTTCGGGTTGCGGCAAATCTACGTTGCTGAATATCCTTGGTTTGTTGGACAATCCGACTGCCGGAGCGTATTATCTGGGCGACGTGGAAGTGGGTCACCTGAAAGAAAGCGAGCGCACACAGACGCGGAAAGGAAATATCGGGTTCGTGTTCCAGAGCTTCAACCTGATTGAGGAAATGAATGTCTCTGAAAATGTGGAGTTGCCGTTGATTTATATGAAGGTCAAACCGGCGGAACGCAAACAGCGGGTAGAGGACGCGCTGCGACGCATGAATATCAGTCACCGCGCCAAACATTTCCCGAACCAGCTTTCCGGCGGTCAGCAACAGCGTGTCGCCATCGCCCGCGCCGTGGTTGCTAATCCGAAACTGATTCTGGCCGATGAGCCGACGGGTAACCTGGATTCCAAGAACGGCAAGGATGTGATGGATTTGCTTTCCGAACTGAACAAGGAAGGAACGACCATCGTCATGGTGACGCACTCGCAGCACGATGCTTCGTTTGCCCACCGAACCATCAATCTGTTCGACGGTGAAATCGTAACGGAAGTACAGAGCAG
>JAISJX010000012.1 GCA_031261145.1 Tannerella sp. | reverse complement strand
CTGTCGTTTTACGATATGAACCTGACCAAAATACAATCGTTGCCGATTATCGGTCGCGAGTGGGAATATCTGTTTTATATCGACCTGACGTATGCGGACTACACGCGCTACCGGCAATCATTGGATGCGATTATTCCATTAACGAAGGACTTGAAAATTTTAGGAGAATATGCAGAAGGAAAACAAAGTGTTTGATATTAAGCCGGCTGACCGGTTATCGAACGTAAGCGAATATTATTTCTCAAAGAAATTGCAGGAAGTGGCGGAGATGAACGCCGCGGGTAAAAATGTGATTAGCCTTGGCGTGGGCAGTCCCGATCTGCCGCCGTCGAAAGAGGCGATTGAGGTTTTTTGCAAGGAAGTGATAAAAGAAAATGTACATGGTTATCAGCCCTATATCGGAATACCGGCTTTGCGCGAAGGTTTTGCCGGATGGTACCGGAAATGGTACGGCGTGACGTTGAATCCGGCAACCGAGATACAGCCATTGATCGGCTCGAAGGAAGGCATTCTGCATATCTCACTGGCCTTTCTGAATCCGGGCGACGGGGTGTTGGTTCCCGATCCGGGCTATCCTACGTACAGTTCTGTGAGCAAGTTGGTCGGAGCTAATCTGATCTCGTACGAATTGGACGGGAAGAACCATTGGCAACCTGATTTTGAGGCGTTGGAACGGATGGATTTGAGCGGGGTGAAACTGATGTGGACGAATTACCCCAATATGCCGACCGGCGCCAATGCAAGCATGGAACTGTACGAACGCATTGTCGATTTCGGTCGCCGCCACGGAATGGTGGTTTGTAATGATAATCCGTATAGTTTTATCTTGAATGACAATCCGTTAAGCATCCTGAGCGTACCGGGGGCAAAAGACAGTTGCATCGAACTGAACTCAATGAGTAAGGCGCATAATATGCCCGGCTGGAGGATGGCGATGTTGGCGTCGAACGAGCAGTTTATCAAGTGGGTGTTAAAGGTGAAAAGCAATGTCGATTCCGGACAGTTCCGTCCGATGCAGTCGGCTGTTGCAGAAGCGTTGAAAGCGCCCCAGGAATGGTATGACGGAATGAACCGTACCTACCGTAGCCGCCGTCACCTGGCTGGACAGATTATGGAAGCGATGGGCTGCCGGTACGATGAGAATCAGGTCGGGATGTTCCTGTGGGGAAAAATACCGGACACGATAGAGAACGCGGAAGCCTTGGCGGATAAGATATTATATGAGGCGAATGTGTTTATCACGCCGGGATTTATTTTCGGCCGCGCAGGTGAACGTTATGTGCGCATTTCGTTGTGTTGCAAAAACGAAGCCTTGGCAGAAGCGTTGGAAAGAATCAAAAAAGCGCTTTGAACAGGATAGTTATACGAATAATATAAAAAAACAGATATGGACAAATTAGAATTAGAATCGATTTTATTGCCGGGAATGGACGATAAACATCCTGTTGTGATTGCCGGCCCGTGCAGTGCGGAGACAGAGGAACAGGTGCTGGAGACGGCTCACAGTTTAGCGGCGAAAGGCGTGAAAGTCTTTCGGGCGGGAATTTGGAAACCTCGCACAAAACCGGGCGGTTTTGAGGGAGTTGGCTCCGATGGACTGTCCTGGTTGAAGAAGGTAAAAGAAAAAACAGGCATGTACGTAGCAACGGAAGTGGCGACGCGCGACCATGTGTTTGAGGCGTTGAAAGCCGGTATTGATATGTTATGGATTGGGGCGCGTACGTCGGTGAATCCGTTTGCCATTCAGGAAGTGGCGGATGCTTTAAAAGGAACGGATATCCCGGTGCTGATTAAGAATCCGGTGAATCCTGATTTGGAACTTTGGATTGGCGCCATCCAGCGTGTTTACGGTTCGGGGAACCATCGCATAGGGGTGATACATCGAGGCTTCAGCTCGTATGACAAGAAAATTTACCGAAACGTGCCGTTATGGCATATCCCGATTGAGTTGCACCGCCGTTATCCGAACCTTCCTATCTTCTGTGACCCAAGCCATATCGGCGGAAAACGGGAACTGATTGCGTCGTTGTCCCAGCAGGCCATGGATTTGAATTTTGACGGCTTAATCATTGAATCCCATTGCAATCCCGATGAGGCGTGGAGCGATGCTTCCCAGCAAATTACACCGGATGTACTGGATTATATACTGAACCTGTTGGTGATTCGTGATTCCACCCAGACCACGGAAAATCTTGCGGAATTGCGCCGACAGATTGACGGCATCGACGAAAATCTGCTGGAACTCCTGGCTAAACGAATGCGAATCTCCCGCGAGATAGGTATTTACAAGAAAGAACATAACATCCCGATTCTTCAGACGACGCGCTATGGCGAGATTTTGGAAAACCGCGCCAAAACGGGGGCTTCTTTAGATTTGAACACGGATTTTGTAGAGAGAATCCTGAAAGAAATCCACGAAGAGTCCGTCCGGCAACAGATGGATATTATGGCGGCGAAATAAGGGCAAGTACTTCATAAATAAAAATTTATTCATATAATGAAACTATTAATTCTGGGTGCCGGAAAGATGGGTTCTTTCTTCACCGATTTGTTGAGTTTTGACCACGAAGTGGCTGTGTTGGAGAAAGACGCCAAACGGATGCGTTTTATTTACAATGCGATCCGGATGCGGTCGCCGGAAGAGATTGACGAGTTCTCGCCCGATATGGTAATTAACTGTGTAACGCTGAATTATACGATTGAAGCGTTCAGCGAAGTGCTTCCGCACCTCAAACCGGCCTGTATCATCTCGGATGTTGCGTCGGTGAAAACGAGTTTGCAGGACTTTTACAAAGCCTGCGGATTTCCTTATGTATCAACCCATCCGATGTTTGGCCCGACTTTTGCCAATCTGGGCAACCTGACCAAGGAAAATACGATTATCATTTCCGAAGGCGACCATTTGGGCAAAATCTTTTTCAAGGATTTGTATGAAAAGCTGAAACTGAATATTTTTGAATATACGTTTGAGGAACACGACAAGGTCGTGGCTTATTCGCTGGGCATTCCGTTTGCCTCGACGCTGGTGTTTGCCGCCACGATGGTGCATCAGGATGCTCCGGGCACCACCTTTAAGCGCCACATGAAGATTGCACACGGGCTACTGTCGGAAGATGATTACCTTCTGACGGAAATTCTTTTCAATCCGCGCACGCCCCGCCAGATAGCGCGTATCCAGGATGAGTTATCTGCATTACAGGATATTATTAAAGAAAAAAATACGGACGCCATGAAAAATTACCTGACTAAGCTGAGAAAAAAAATAGAATGATGGCCGTATAGGAAAACTTTACTAAATTTGCAGGTAAAAAAGGATGACAACGAAAGAGAAATATTGGAAATACTCGTTAGTGATTTTGATACTCGTGCTTGGAGTACTTATGATCACTGAATTATGGTCGTTTGTAAGCGGCCTGTTGGGCGCTTTTACCATTTTTGTATTAGTGCGCCGCCAGATGGTTTACCTGATGGAAAAAAAGAAAATTCATAAGATTCTGGCTGCGGCAGTGATTCTTCTGGAAGTAATGACCTGCATTGTTGTCCCTGTCTGTCTGGTTGTTTGGGCGTTGTTCAACAAAATGCAGGATATTGATATGGATATTTCCCGTGTGACGGATATGATCCGGAATTTCGACACCCTGATAGAAACAAAATTCGGATACGATTTGATGAGCATCGACAATCTGACGATGGCGACCGGTTACCTGAGCAAGGGACTTCAAATCGTTATCAACCAGACGAGCGGTTTGATTATGACATTGGTTGTAATGATTTTTTTCCTTTATTTCATACTGGTCGATTATCAGGGTATCGAAAAATATGTCTATAATTTGTTGCCTTTCAGCGAGAAAAACAGGAACGATGTGGTCAATGAAATCTACCGGATGGTACGTTCCAATGCGATAGGTATTCCGTTGCTTGCTTTCGCCCAGGGGACGCTTGCGTATGTCGGCTATTTGATTTTTGATGTGCCGAGCACCCTTCTTTTTGCGTTACTGACGTGCTTTGCGTCGATTATCCCGATTGTCGGGACGGGGCTTGTCTGGGTGCCGCTGTCCATTTACCTGGCATTGACCGGACATTGGGTGAGCGCCATCGGGCTGGCAGCCTATTCTGCTTTGATTCTGACGAATGTGGACAATGTGATTCGTTTTATTTTGCAGAAAAAACTCGCGGATACGCATCCGTTAATTACCGTATTTGGCGTGATATTCGGGCTTTCGGTGTTTGGTTTTTGGGGTATTATTTTTGGGCCGCTGTTGATGTCATTATTCTTTTTGTTAGTTAATATCTTCAAGCGCGAATATTTGGACGGTGGAGGCGCGTAAATGATGGAAGACTGGTTGCAATATATCACATCCGTTTCGTTTGTGGAGGTGATTCAGTTTATCGGAACGGTAGTCTTTGCGATAAGCGGGATCCGTCTGGCGGCAGCGAAGGAATTTGATTGGTTTGGCGCCTTTGTGGTCGGCTTTGTGACAGCCATCGGTGGCGGCACCATTCGCGACGTCCTGTTGGGCGTAACGCCTTTCTGGATGTTAGACCCGGAGTATATCTACAGCTCGGTGATTGGATTGATTGTCGTCCTTATTTACAGTAAGCAGTTGGTGAGGCTGAACACTCCTTTTTTTATATTTGACACCATTGGGCTGGGGTTGTTTGTGGTGGTCGGCATTGAAAAAACGATTGCCTTGCATTTTCCGTTCTGGGTAGCCGTTGTGATGGGAACGATTACGGGCGTCGCCGGCGGTATTTTGCGGGATATATTTATCAATGAAATCCCGTTGCTTTTCCGAAAAGAAATCTATGCGCTGGCATGTGTGCTGGGGGGTGTGATCTATGTGGTATGCTATCAGGTAGGATTTAATAATACTGCATGCCAGGTGGTATCCATTTTTTCCATTATCGCCATTCGTGTCTTGGCCGTCAAATACCAGTGGGGACTGCCGAAGCTGAAACTGAAAGAAAAAGAATAACGGCCGAACATGGGTAAAAACATTTGTCAAGAACTGGATGGCTTCGTACCTCGCCATGACGGCGGCGGGGCATCGTCATGGCGAAGAATGAAGCAATCCAGTTCTTAATTATGTTTTTACCGCTGTATTCCCCTCCCACGTTGGGACGAGGTTCATACCTCGTTCCTGCTATCCTGACAGGTTCTACC
>JAISJX010000124.1 GCA_031261145.1 Tannerella sp. | reverse complement strand
TGAATATATTCGTCCCGCGTCCAGGTGATAGGCAGCGGATCCGAAGAATATGCCTGGCGTTTCATTTGGTCGATGTACCAGTCTGTTTGCAGATAACTTGTATTACAAACACGGACGTCGGTACGGATGCCTTCTACTTCCTGTGCGTACCACAAGGGGAAGGTGTCATTGTCGCCATTGGTAAAGATAACAGCATTCGGTTCGCATGATTCCAAGTAATTAGCTCCGAAATCCCGTGCGACATACCGCCCCGAACGATCATGATCGTCCCAGTTCTGTGAAGCCATCTGGAACGGGATACACAGGCATGCCACGGAGGCTGCAATAGCGGCTGTGGCAGCCGGAATCTTACCGAATTTCTCCATCAAACGGGCAAATCCGCCTACACCCAATCCGATCCATATACAAAACGCATAAAACGAACCGGCGTACGCATAATCCCGTTCACGCGGTTGATAAGGCGTCTGATTCAAATAGAGCACAATCGCTATTCCGGTCATAAAGAAGAGGAAGAAGGTGATCCAGAATGTCTGAATCCCTTTCTTTCCGGCGAATAGCTGGTATAAAATACCCAGGATACCGAGCAACAGGGGTAACAGGTAATAGGCATTGTGTCCTTTGTTCTTTTCCACATCGTAAGGCATATCCACCTGCGGCCCTAATCCTAAAATATAATTATCAATAAACTTGAAGCCTGTAATCGCGTTTCCATTCATGATACCGCCGTTTGAATCTCCCTGAATATCATTCTGGCGACCGGAAAAATTCCACATAAAATACCGCCAGTACATATAATTCAATTGATAGCGGAGAAAGAAAAGAAGGTTTTCGCCGAACGTAGGCATTACCACGCTGGTTGTTTGCCCGCACTGGGTATATTTGACTGTTTTTCCTTTTATATCCGCCCAACCCTTGTAGGAAGTAATATGGTCGGGATTCGAGCTGTACATACGCGGAAACAGCATGCATGTTTCATCTATAAATTTATAATCAGGTATGCGGGTAGAAATATAATACTTATCCTTTTCCGTTGCATCTTTCTTATTTATCCGGCTCCATATCGGAGAGCCTTCTCCTTTTTTCTCGGGAGCACAAAGTTGTCCCTCCGGCTTGCGTTTGAGTTCCGAAACGTAGGTCTGTCCGTAAATCAGCGGCGTATCTCCGTATTGTTCACGGGTGAGGTAAGTGCGAAGGGTGAAGATATTATCCGGTTTGTTCTGATTCATCGGCGTGTCAGCGTTGGAACGAATCAGGATCAGGGCGTAGGATGAATATCCTACCACGATCACCATCAACGAAAGAAGGGTTATATTCAGCACCTTGACATTAATCTTTTTAGACCAGAACAGATAAACGGTTAATCCGATAATGATGAATACGCCGAGAATATAGCTGTTTGTTCCGCTGCCGAGAAAGGGAATCCCCAGAAACGTAACCGCAGCGATAAAGGCGATTTTCATACGGTTTTTATTCACTTCGTCGCGCATTGTTTCCCATATTCCCCATGCCAGCAGGCCGGCAAGCAGGATGGCATACACATAGACACCGGTATTATACGGCATACCCAGACTGTTTACACACAACAGTTCGAACCAGCCGCAAACTTCAACCAAACCCTGTATCACACCATACATCATCAATCCGACAATGACAAAGGAAATGGCCAAAGCGACCAATGTCCCCTTCGGGGTAGGGTTCTGGAATTTTTTATAGTAATAAACCAGCACAATGGCAGGGATACAGAGCAAGTTCAACAGGTGGACGCCGATACTCAATCCCAGAAAGTAGGAGATAAGCACAATCCACCGGTCGGCATGAGGACGATCCGCCACTTCTTCCCATTTCAGGATTAGCCAGAAGACCACCGCCGTAAACAGCGAAGAGAAAGCATATACTTCGCCTTCTACTGCGCTGAACCAGAAGGTGTCACTGAATGTGTAAGCCAATGCTCCGACCAGTCCGCAACCCATAATCGTTATGAGGCGGGCTGTTGTCAGTTCTTTTTCGTCTTTCAGAACGATTCGCCGTGCCAGATGCGTGATGCTCCAGAACAGGAACAGGATCGTGAGCGCGCTGAACAGCGCCGACATGCTGTTCACCATCTTGGGAACCATCGTCGGATCGGAAGCCAACTGGGTGAACAGATTGCCCGTCAGCATAAAAAACGGCGCTCCGGGCGGATGTCCCACTTCTAATTTGTAGGCTGATGTGATAAACTCGCCACAATCCCAGAAACTGGCCGTCGATTCCATGGTCATCAAATAAGTGTAAGCCGCTATCAGGAATGTAAGCCATCCCAGTACATTATTGATTAATTTATATCGCTTCATAGAAGTATATTATATATGTATGTTCTTATTTTGGCTGCAAAAGTAGCAAAAACCATTGGTTATACAACGGAAAATCTCTTTTTTTATTGTGAAAGCCTATTTATTGCCCGTCTAAGTATATGTTTTTTATGATTATCAACTAAAATAGGCAAAATATATAGAAATCTCTTCAAAAAAGGTTGGATTAGTTTCTAATTATTTTTATCTTTGCCGCCGTTTTTATGTATTTTGGTTCCAAACACACATTAATTTATGAAAGCAAAAGAGATTTTAGAGATTTTAAAAAGGAGATTTCCGAATGAATCGGAATACCATCAGGCCGTAGAAGAGGTCTTAGGCTCCATTGAGGATGTTTATAATCAGCATCCTGAGTTTGAAAAAAACAATCTGATCGAAAGGTTGTGTATTCCTGACCGTATTTTTTCGTTCCGTGTCACATGGACGGACGATAAAGGGCAGGTTCACACAAACATGGCGTATCGTGTACAGCACAACAACGCCATTGGCCCGTACAAAGGCGGTATGCGTTTTCACGCTTCCGTAAACCTTTCCATCCTTAAATTTTTAGCGTTTGAACAGACGTTTAAAAATTCACTGACGACGCTTCCGATGGGTGGCGCCAAGGGAGGGTCGGATTTTAACCCGAAAGGGAAATCCAATGCGGAAGTGATGCGTTTCTGCCAGGCGTACATCTTGGAATTGTGGCGTCATATCGGCCCGGAAACAGACGTTCCGGCAGGCGACATTGGCGTAGGCGGACGCGAAGTAGCTTATATGTACGGAATGTACAAGAAGATGGCTCGCGAAAACACGGGAACATTCACCGGCAAGGGTCTTGAATTTGGCGGTTCGCTGATTCGCCCGGAAGCAACCGGCTATGGGAATGTGTATTTCCTGCTGGAAATGTTGAAAACACGCAGTATTGACATCAAGGGGAAAGTGGTCGCCGTTTCCGGTTCAGGTAATGTGGCGCAATATACCGTTGAGAAATTGAACCAGTTAGGCGCAAAAGTGATTACATTGTCCGATTCAAACGGTTACATTTACGACCCGGACGGTATCAACGACGAAAAACTGGCTTATGTCATGGAGTTGAAAAACCTCTACCGCGGACGTATTCGTGAATATGCCGAGAAGTATGGCTGCAAATATGTAGAAGGCGGCCGTCCATGGGGCGAGAAGTGCGATATTGCATTGCCGAGCGCTACGCAGAACGAACTGACCGGCGATGATGCCGTAACCCTGTTGGCTAATGGTTGTTTCGCCGTATCGGAAGGCGCCAATATGCCTTCTACTCCCGAAGCGATCAACGAATTTCTCAAAGCAGGCATTCTCTACGCACCGGGCAAGGCTGCCAATGCGGGCGGCGTTTCCGTCTCAGGTCTTGAGATGTGCCAAAATTCGATGAAGTTAAGTTGGACACAGGAAGAAGTGGACGAGAAGCTGAAAGGCATTATGAAATCTATCCACGAACAGTGTGCTAAATACGGTACATTGCCCGACGGAACAATAAACTATGTAAAAGGCGCCAATATCGCCGGCTTTATGAAAGTAGCTAAAGCGATGATGGCGCAAGGCATACTCTGATGCCTTGTCATGCAGAGTATTAGTTTCATATTTTTAAAATTTTTAAATTTATAAAGTTAAATTTGAAGGCAATCCCTGGAACGTGAGTTTCGGGGATTGTTAGTTATTCCACCGCCGCAGACTAACGAAAATTGACAATGAAAAGGCAGCGTTCCGCACAGCGCCATTGCGAGACCCTATAAAATTCTTTTAAATGAAGAAGAATGACGTGTTTGGAATGTGGAAAAGTCCCGCTTCGAGAAGGAATGTTATTTTGCTTATTTTAAGCGGTTTGCATGAAACCGTCATTGGCAGGAATGAAACAATCCAGATTCAAGATAACAACGGCAACCGCGCAGGGATTATCCCTCGTGGTTGCCGCTTTTTTTACGCCGTCGGCGTACAATATGAATAACCCCTTGCAAGCGTAGCGCAGCTCGGGGTAGCAATCTGCCAACTCTCTACCAACCCCGTAGTGGGTTGAACTCTTACGGAGTTCGGGAGGTCATCTGCACTCATTACCCCGCATTTCATACGGGGTTATTCAAATTAAACGCCTACGGCGTTGATCGCGGCGTAACCGCATCAGAGTTTTAGCTTCTTCACTGCGCAGGGTGTTAATCCAGTTGCGGAAGGTTTGTTTCTTTGCCGTTATTTATGAAAACACGGTCTCCATGTCAATCACCGGCCATGGTTTAGCCGTTTTCCAGTCGCCATACGTAAAGTCGGGCACATCCACCGTGTTGCTTCGATTGCTGATAGAGGCTTCACTTAACGCGGTGATACTCGACCATGTAACGGCGTCATACACATCCTGGTCTAACGGCAAACCGTTTTGCAGGCAATAGACGAGCCGCCAGTTCATAATAAAATCCATGCCGCCATGTCCTCCGGCTGCACGGGCTTTTTCGCCGATATATTTCGACAAGGGATGCTCGTACTGTTCCATAAGCGCCTTAAATTCTTCAGGTTTCAGGAAGTCATGGGCATGAGGCTCAAGGGCGATCTGTTCCTGCGGGTATTTGCAGGCATACCCTTTTGTACCTGATATTTTGTGAATGCGGTCGTAAGGTCGCGGACTGGTCGTATCATGCACCACTAAAACGGTGTGTCCGTTGACGGTGCGTATCGTCGTCAGGTTCATGTCGCCTAACTTATAGGCGGCTTTGGCTTCGGGGGAATCTTTTCCGAAGGTTTCCTGCGCATATAACGTCAGGCCGTACTGGTTGGACGATGTCGAGTTAAGGTAGTCGAAACGGTCTCCGCGGTTGATGTTCATGATTTGCGCCACAGGCCCCAATCCATGCGTCGGATACGGGTTTCCGTTGTGCTGTTTGCTGTGTTCGAGCCTCCACATGTTATAATATCCGTGTTCCTTGTCGTTCTTGAGGCTTCTCAGATCATGGATGTAAGCGCCTTCCCCGTGATAGACCTCGCCAAACAGTCCTTTGCGAGCCATGTTGAGCGTGGTGAGTTCAAAAAAGTCGTAGCAGCAGTTTTCCAGCATCATGCAGTGGCGTTGCGTCTTTTCGGCGGTGTCAACCAACGCCCAGCAGTCGTCCAAGGAGAATGCCATCGGCACTTCGGTAACGACATGCTTGCCGTGTTGCATGGCATAGAGAGCTATCGGCACATGAAGCGCCCAGGGTGTAACGTTATAAATCAGGTCTATATCGTCACGTTCGCATATTTTCTTCCAGTCTTCTTCGCCCGTATATCCGGCGGCTTCGGGGCGGTTATGCTTTTTCAGGATGGCCTGCGTTTTCTCAACACATTCCGGCCTGACATCACAGAGGGCGACTATTTTGGTGCCTTCTATCTGGCAGAAATGCCCCACATGACCGGGGCCTCTCATGCCCAGGCCAATGAAAGCGACCCTTATTTCCGGGATGGGGTCGCAACGCAAACCCATGACCGATTTACCTGTCCTGACACGCTGTACCTGACGGTTGGTGTCTGTTGTTGAGGCGCAACTCTGCGCCGTTCCTGCGGTCAGTCCTGTGGCTCCGATGGCCAGGCTTCCCCAGAAAGATTGTTTTAAAAAATCTCGTCGATTACTCATATTTCAATTATTATTTATTGTGATTAAATTCTGTAAGAAAGGGATACAGGGCGTTGGCAAAACGGTAGAAACCGAGATCGGTGTAATGGCATCCGTCCACGGTGGCTTCTCCGTCGTCGCCAATAAAATCGGCCGACTTCACGTACCTGATATTTTTATATCCGTCTTTAACGAGCTGCTTATATACCGTTTCCCATTCGACGTATTTCAGTGTTTCAAGCATGAAGATTTTCATCTGCGGCTTTGC
>JAISJX010000033.1 GCA_031261145.1 Tannerella sp. | reverse complement strand
CTCCAACCACATACGGACATCCTACGACCTTGTATAATGGTTTTTCCGATGGTAACCGTATTACCATGCAGGCTCAGGTAAATTACAATAAGGTATTTAATGAAAGCCATACTGTAGGAGCCACAGCCGTGTATGAAGAACGCCACGGATGGTCAAGGTCGGCAGGGTTACAGCGGGAATTTGACTTTTTCACGGTTGACCAGATTGATATGGGCGACCAGACCAATCAAAAGACCAGCGGCATGGAGAACCAGTGGGGTAATAGATCCCTGTTGGGAAGGGTGAACTACGATTATTTGGGTAAATATCTTTTTACGGTTGCAGCGCGTTACGATGGTTCATAGCGTTATCATCCCGACTATCGATGGGGCTTAGTTCCTGTGGTGACCGCAGGCTGGCGTATATCCGTCGAATCATTTTTCAAGAATAACGTGTCCTTTATTACCAATCTCAAGTTACGCGGCTCTTTGGGTAAGATCGGCGAAGATACCGGCGATCCGTTCCAGTATGTAGAAGCCTACTCGACAGGTGGGGCAGGTTTCGAGTTTGCCAACGGCACTTGGGTATCGGGCGTTTCCGCACCTACGGTGGTGAACAGGGAGCTAAGCTGGATGACCTCAACTATCAAGGATTTCGGATTCGATCTCGGACTTTTCGGTGGTCAGGTTCAGGTAGAATTTGATATTTACCAACGCGACAGGGAAGGTCTGCTGGCTTACCGTAATGCAACGCTTCCGAATACGTTCGGCGCGAGCCTGCCGCAGGAAAATCTGAATAAAGACCGTGTAAAAGGTATTGAATTTTCAGCCGCTTATGCCTTTAAAGTGAACGACGTGGCATTTAATGTCAGTGGGAATTTCAACTTTGCCCGGCGGATGGTGGTATATGCCGAACGCGGGCCTTTCGTCAACAGTATGGACAAATGGCGTAGCGGGCAAAACGAGCGTTGGAGCGATGTCGTGTGGATGTATGATTACGCCGGACAGTTCCAGTCGGAAGAAGAAATACTCAATTCAGCCATACAAGGCGGAACGTTGGGTAACAGCCGCGAGATGCCCGGTGATTTCAGATACACCGATGCTAATGGCGATGGGGTTATTGACGGGAATGATGCTACTCCATTGGAATGGGGCGAAACACCGAAAATGTTCTATGGTTTAACGGTGGGCGCCAAGTGGAAAGGTTTTGATTTTTATATGCTTTGGCAGGGAGCCGCAAAATATTCGGTGATGATGACGCATGCTTATGCCACGATGTTTTGGAATAACTCGAATCTGCCTGAGTATTTTTACGACCGCTGGCACAGAGCCGATCCATACGACCCAAACAGTGAATGGATAACCGGTGAATGGCCGGCCAACAGAATGCAGGCGGATGTCGGAGCCATGTATAATGAAAGTTCGATGTGGAGAAGGGACGCTTCTTATCTGCGTCTGAAATCGCTGGAATTAGGTTACAGTTTCAACCTGAAGAAGATGGGAATAGAGGAACTTCGCCTGTTTGTGGACGGATACAACCTGTGGACTATCTGCGATAAATATGTAAAACCCTTTGACCCCGAAAAAGTTGCCGGCAATCTTAATACAGGATGGGTTTATCCTTTGAGCAGGAGTTTCAATTTCGGACTTAGTCTTTCTTTTTAATAACATAATTAATATAAATAGATTATGAACAGATATTTTTATATATTCATACTGGCGTTGTCCATAATGGGAATTACTTCATGCAGTGATGTACTTGATTTAAAACCATTGAATAAGATAGATGGCGAAACTTTATTTGCCACTGAAGAGGGCGTTCGCGTATATATGGCGAATTTATATGCTCAGGCGCCTATTGAGGATTTCAATTTTTGCCGTTCGGGGTTCAATACCGGAAACATCAATATAATCGGTATAGCCCAGGATACTCAAACCGATAATGCGGTTAATTCCGAATTTAATCATTTACTGGATGGAACTAATTTCCCCTGGTGGGAAGATGGGTATAAGTTAAACCGCGATATCAACAGTTTGCTGAAAACCATTCCCGGTATTACGGCATTGAGCGAAAGCAAGAAAAATGAATTTATCAGTGAAGCGCATTTTCTTCGCGCCTACTGCTATTTCGCCCTTGCAAAACGGTATGGCGGAGTCCCAATCATTACGGAATATCAGGAATATACTTCCGATATAGAATCGTTAAAGGTACCCCGCAACACGGAAAGGGACACATGGGAATTTGTGATGACCGAATGTGATGCGGCAGTAGAGTATCTGCCGTCCACAAGAGACAGTGAAAACAAAAGACGGGCTACCAAATGGGCGGCATTAGCCTTGAAATCAAGAGCGGCGCTTCATGCGGCATCCATAGCCAAATACGGGTCGAAATATTCTTTTTCGGGCGAAGCCGTTTCAGCAGGTTTAGTGGGAATACCCGAATCGGAAGCCAATCATTTTTATGAACTCTGTATCACCGCTTCCAAGAAAATCATGGACGAAAGCGGACATGGTCTCTACAAGCCGAATCCGGCTTCGACGAATGAAGCCATGCAGAATTATTTGGCATTGTTTCAAGACCCGAATGCAGCTCCGGAAGAAGCTATCTTTATCAAAGGTTATACAGTGAAAGGAAACGGTCACAGTTGGGATTTCTGGTACAGTCCGAACCAGACGCGCAACGGTGCGAACCATCCCGGCCGTATGAATCCTACATTGAATCTGGCAGATTTGTACGAAAATTATGACAATCCGGGCCAGAGTGCGCCTATCGTTACTACCGCAGAAGGTAACATCAATGATTATAACGGGTACAGGGGCGACCAAAACTATCTCCGCTTCAACACGCCGTATGAGATTTTCGAAGGCAAGGATGTACGCCTGTGGGCGACCACGATACTGCCCGGTACGGAATGGCAAGGAAAGACCATTAATATACAGGCAGGATACATTCAACCCGACGGAACGGCAATCATTGAAGGAGAAAAAGCCTCTATAACGATTGACGGAGTAACTTACCACACCTTTGGAGCCGATGCATGGACAGATTATTCCGGCTTTGACGGACAGCATCTGGCTGATATGACGCGGACGGGATTCAGTTTCAAGAAATTCCTTTCGCCGACGGTCGTCACCGGGCATCCCAACCTGGGACAATCCATGAATGACTGGATGGATATGCGTTATGCGGAAGTGCTGCTGAATTATGCGGAAGCCGTGGTGGAAAGCGGATCAACGGGTAATAGTGCGACTGCTGCAACCGCTCTCAACTCCATCCGGAGAAGGGCGGGGCATACGACGGATATTCCGCTGACCCTTGATAATGTATTGCGCGAACGCAGAGTCGAACTGGCATTTGAGAACAAACGCTGGTGGGATTTATTGCGCCGGCGTGATTTTCATGTGATTTTCAATAATTTTGTCCAGAAAGCATTGATACCTGTGTTGGACCTGCGTGTCAGTCCTCCCAAATATATTTTTGTCAGAAAGGATATTATCAGAGAAATTCCATTGACATTCCAAGGTAGATACTATTATAATTCGATACCCGGCATCGGGTCAAACGGATTGATTCAAAATCCTCAATATTAATTTTTAATATCTCATGAAAATGAAAAAAATAATTGTATGGTCGGCAATCATAATGATGACAGGAGTAATTTATTCCTGCGACCTGAATAAATTGGATAATTACGATGCTCCTGACGCTCAACTTTCAGGTAGTATTATTGATGTGGAAACCGGAGAATTGGTTCAACAGGACATTATCAACGGTACCACCATCAAAATCACCGAGCATGGCTACGATCCGGTGTCGCCGCAATACCTGCGGATAAAAAACGACGGTACGTATGCCAATACCATGCTGTTTGCCAATACCTACACCATCCAACCGGATATAAGGAATTTCGTACAGGTGGAAGAACAGGATTTCAAGATAGGTAAAAATTCCGTGCTTGATTTCCGCGTACAGCCATACATCCGTATCAAGGATGCATCTATTGTCAAGGAAGGGAACAATGTGATAGCCACCTTCAAACTTCAGCAGACGACACCCAACGCCGTAAGCAAAATCGGATTGTATGCGCATAGCGAGCCGATTGTCGGAGAACCGATACGGTCGGTGGCAAGCGAACAAGTCATCAATCGGATTGTAGATGAAAATGAATCGTTCAAAGTGGCCATCAACGTGGGGAAATATACCGCTTTATTGAAAGAGGGCAATCAATATTATTTCCGTATCGGCGCACTGAGCAGCTTTTCGGGAGCCAAATATAATTATGTTCCGGCTCAACGAATCAATGTCGGCGAGATACTGCCGGTGGTTGAACCGGAAGGAACGTCGTTGGACAAATGTGAATCAACCGACGGCTGGGCCGGAGCTACATTAGATTCCGACAATCCGCAGGAAGGTAACTATTCGGTGAGTTTTTCATCACCCGGCGGTTTCATTATTTCTAAAAATTTTGATCCGTCTATTAAGGCTGACGTTGGGTATGAATATGGTGTACTTCAGTTTGATCTGTATATCTCGGATGTTTCCGTATTCGACTGGACGTGGCCGGGACAGATAGAAATAACAAGTGGAGGTGGTCCTGATACACAAGAGTTGCACTGGAATTTCACGAGTGAACGCAGGTTGCATAACGGTTGGAATAAAGTCGTACTCAACTTATCCGACGCCGAAGCGACTGGAGGTAATATAGACTTGTCTGCCATCAATTTCTTCAGGATATATCATCTTGTTGTCAACGGACCGGTTGTGATTAAATTAGATAATCTGAAATTGTACGAAGAGTTTTAAAAAACAGTATAAGTGCAAAGAAAATTTTCGAGGGAGGGGCCTTTTCAGACCCCTTCCTTTAAAAAATAAAGGAACAAACATGAAAAGTACAAAAAATGAGATTAATGAATATTCATAAAATAACAAGTATTGCGGCGTTGTTATTATGTTTGATTGCATGTAGCGAAAAAGATGCGGATAAGCAGGCAAAAGCGAATAAGCCACAGTTTGCCGAAGGCCCCGTAACGCTGTTCGACATGCAATATCTGAACAGGATGGACGTAAATCAGCCGGAAAACGCAGTTACAGTCTGGGAACATCTTCATGCCGTGGCAACGCTACAGGGTATCGTCAACAGGGATAAACCCCGTTTGTATCTGTTCTATGTCGAAAATGAAGGACACAACATCGACCGCTACTGGTGGGACAAATACCGTCTGCCGGGGAAATGGCTCGGCAATATCAGCGAAGAACCAGTCGGCGATATAGTGGGATTAGTTACGAAGTTTAAGGATGACATACGGGGCGCCGTGGTGTATGACCCCGCCGTAGCGGCTACGAGTAACCTTGCTTCATCCATTGCGGGTGTTGAAGACCTGATTGCCGTAAGATATGACCTGTCGCCTTCGTCGCTGTATTCCAAACTGATACTTGGCGATCCTAAGGTTCCGGTAAAAGTATGGCTGCTCAACAAGGACGGTTCATCCCTGTTTACCGGTTCGGGAAAGGTTCCCGATACAGACATCCCGTCAAGCGGTTCACCAAAAATTGATGCCTACCGGTGGTTTGTGGAAAAGTATTTAAAGCAGAAAAAATGTAATACGGCTTATGCCGCATACTATATTGACCAGTTCTGGTTGCAAAAGCCGACGGCAGCGCCGGTCAATCATCATACGTTGAGCAATCATGACTTTTTTGTCAGTAAAAAAGGATTTTTCTTCGACCTGAGTCCGTGGGGAGACGAAAAAGCGACTGACGAACCGGTACAGACCGTCGGGCAGGATTTGGAGATACTGAAAGAGATGTTGTTGTTGGCTTACCGCCAAAACGGCAACGGCAGCACCTTCACCTACCTCGGAGGATTTCCGCCATGGGCTTTCAAATATACCCATCATGCCGGCGGACAGCATGACGATGTACCCACCGAATGGGAATATGCACGTATCATCAGTGCCTACAATGCCTTCAAGGATGCTGATGCCATTGGCTATGGCGCATTGGCAAACGCATCATTCTGGCAACATTTTCCGTTAAAGACATCCTATCCGCAAAAATGGATCACGCAGGATGAATTGATAGCGAAGGGATATTTGGATAAAAACGGCAAACTGCAACTTGGCAATAAGCAGTTGCTTGTCTTTTATGTAGGCGATTACGATGCCGCATCCTGGCTTTCGCAGACGACACCGACCTTATGGGACAACCCGTCGAGGGGTAAAGTGCCGATGATGTGGGCTATCAGTCCGGTGTTGGCGGAACGTGCGCCGCAGGCGTGGGAATACCGCAGGGAAACGGCTACAGCCAACGATTATTTTGTGGCAGCCGACAATGGCGCCGGTTACTTGTTGCCGGGCATGCTGCAGGAACCGCGCCCCGTATCGGGCTTGCCCGATGGGACAACAGCCTGGGCAAACCATTGCAAGCCTTATTATGAGAAATGGGGGCTGACCATCACCGGATTTATTATTGACGGAGAAGCGCCCGGACTGAATCAAAAAGGATTGAATGCTTATGCCACATTCAGCCCCAACGGTATCGTGCCGCAAAAAACCCCAACGACCATGCTTTATCGCGGCGAAATGCCTGTTTTACGCTCCGGCTGGGACATTGTCGATACCGATCCGAAAGTTGCCGCCGCTTTAGTCGTTCAGCAGGTCAAGGCAAGGCAGATATCGTTTCACTGGTTCCGCAACATCCTGAAAAGTCCCGAATGGTATGTGCGGGTCGTAGAGGAATTGAAACAACTCGATCCGAACATCGAGCTTGTGGATGCGCCTACATTTTTCGAGTTATACCGAATTTTCCTGAAGGAAAATCCAAGTTATCAGTAGGGGATTATAAAAAGAGAGAAACATAAAAAGTATTTTATTTATAAAAGAACAAACATGAAAAGTATTTTATTAATTATCAGTTTAATAGCTGTTTTGGGGCAGTCGTGCAGTACCAGCCCGAAAGAACAGCTACCGGATTCCAAGGATCCGGAAACCACCCTTTACCTATATACATTAAAGGGTTCGGAAACGCAGGCCACATACGATGAGTCGGTGGCTGTAGCCTGTATTCAGGGAATCCTGAACCGGGAAGGCGCCCGCCTGTATGTGTTATCTAAAACATATACGAGGCCAGCCTATTGGCTCAGTAAATTTGCAGATAGCGGCGACGGCTGGCTGGCAAATAAGCAGCAAGTGGAAATAAACTCGCTGGATGACTTGTTTGTCATGGCAAAAGAGAAACTGAAAGGCGTCATTATCTGGGATACATCTGTTCCGGCCACACTCAATCTGGCTACCACGCTTGCCGGTCTGGAAGACGGGATAGTATTAAGCCCCGAATTGGCTGACCGGTATCTCAAGAGTTGGAATGTGCCTGTGATAAAAGATTTCAGAGGCATGTTTACCGGGGCGCAAACCGGTAGCGCCAAGAATGACGCTTACCGTTGGGCTATCAAGGAATACATCGAATCGGGGAAGTGTAATCCCCATTGGTTATGCCTGTATGAGGATTCTTATATGACGCGCGATAAAGGTGATGTAAGCTATGTTACCACCCGCGACTGGGCGGTTTACAACCGCGCCTTTGTCTATGACCTCTCCCCCTGGGGCGATGAAGCCCCGCTTGACGACCGCGCACAAACGTTGGGAACCGATTTGCAAACCTACAAACTCATGTTGCAGGCGGTACTGAATCGTACCAATGGCACGCAAATGACGGAAGTAGCAGGCTTTTTCTCATTTGCCAAATACAGCAACATCCCCGGTTATCCAAGCAAGCATGAGCCTGTACCTACCGAATGGGAAACGGTTTTTGTGATTTCTCCCTATAACTGTTACCAGAATACGGTTGCGAGCAGTTGTTATAACCAATCCGTCCATTCACAGGCTCCGGACAGGGAATTGACGCAGGGACGTCCGCCGTTGCGTGAGCCGGAGGCTGGGAAAACTTATCTGTGTATTTTGATGGCTGATTATGATTCGGCCACTCCATTGTACGATTTTATGCCCAATCACTGGGATAATGCGTCAAGGGGAGACATTCCCCTGCTGTGGGGAATAAATCCGAATCTGTACGAAACATATCCGGATATTATCCAGCACCTGTACCGTACAAAAACAGCCAACGACTTTTTCGCCGCCGACGCCAGCGCTGCCGGTTATATGAATCCCAACCGCATTGATGAATCGTATTTCCCGTTGTTTATCAGGCACAACAAAAAGTTTTATGAAAAATTAGACATGTCCCTCTCTCCGATGGTGCTCGACTGGGATGAGCCGACCGATGCCGTAAAAGATGCTTTCACGCAGTTTTCGCCGGACGGATTTGCTACAATTGTTATGGATTTGCATGGTACCGGAGGCAAATTACCCCAACCTCATGTATGGAAAGGCATGCCTGTGATGGAACTGATTAATAACGCCTGCAATTTCAGTAATGCCACGGAAATTGCAGGTTTGATGTCGGCAGCAATTTCCAAACCTGAGGGAACAAAGCCTGCGTATCATTTCTTCCGGATTGTCTGGACAAATCCTAAAAATATTATTGACACAATAGATAAATTGAAGCAATTAA
>JAISJX010000023.1 GCA_031261145.1 Tannerella sp. | reverse complement strand
TAAGGAATATCGTCAATCAGCACCGAAAATTCGGGCGATGCTTCCCGGATAAACTGCATTTTGTTTGCCGACAATACAAATGATTTGCCGGTTACATGGTGATTGGAACAATCTATTTCCCGGCGGATTACGCCATTTTCCAACACAATACCCGGTTCCTGAGCCTGCAATGCAACAGGCGCCGGAATGGCAATGAAAAGAGCTACTATTAATGTATGCTTCATGTTTGATAATTTGAATCGCAACAAATTTAATCAAAATCTTTGGCTTCTTTCACTTGTTAAGATTTTTTATAAGTTCGCGCAATGACGATCGCGAACCGTGTTATTGAATCGGAATGATTTCGTTTAAAAAAAATAGTATGTCCCTCAACGTGCAGGGGAAAAAAAACAGTTCCTCAAAAAGAATCATTTCACCCTAAACAAATACGTCAATTTCACCGATATAACCTGCGAGGAGGCTTTAGAGAAATAGTCTTTGCGTCGTGTATTATAGAAATCGCTCAGCGCATAGTAAAAACGGCCTTCCAACAAAAAATTCCCCGCTCCGGTACGAAGTTCGATACCGGGGCCGCCACCAAGTCCCCATTCAAACTTTTTATCGGCTTCCATCGTATGTTGAGCATTCACATTGCCGGGTTCGTCGCCGTCCAGATTCGAGTCCGTACTTTCACTGATCAGATACCCCAGTTGCGGGCCGAGATTGACAAAATAGTTCACCTTGCCCTGACCGAAATAGACATGGGTCAAAAACGGGATTTCGATATAACTCATTTTCCGGCTGTAGTTATAACCAAGCGGTTCGCTCGTTTCCGGGTCTTCAAATTTTTCGCTCCAGCCCTGTTGTTTGTAATTCAGTTCGACCTGCACGCCGCAATTCTTTTCGGTAAGCCAACGGAGCGTCAGACCGGCGTTTGGCGCGATCAACGAACCTTGCAGCACTTTCGGCGAAAAACTGGTGGATGCGAAATTAAATCCGCCGGAAACACCTACCGCAAATTCAGGACGAAAGACCGTTTTCTGCGCCTGAGCGCCGAATACAATCCATACCAATATCCAACCGGACAAAAAAATCGTACGTCTCATCATTCAATCCGTTTGATAGTGAAATCTTTTTGGTATTGAACGTAATACAGGTTGGTATTTATAAAACCGCCCCAATTATTGACACGCTGAAAATTGAAACCGGTCTGAAGACTGTTATACTTAATCTTCTGAATATCATTTTCAAAATTAGAACCATACTTGACGATGGCCGAAATAAAATACATGCCCGTATCGTATCCCAACATGCCTAATTTGGGATACGAAGCCATCATCTCTTTCTTGTAAAAACTCCTATATTTGACGTTAAATCGCTTCACATCACTCGACAGGTTGTTGGCATAGAAAGTGGCGTATATATATGTATTCAGCGCAAAAAGTTCTTTCAGGTAATCATTGGCATACACCTGCCATTCGGGATAACCAAACAGGGTCAGATTATTAGCCTGTTTCGCATCGACCATCACACGGAGCGGCTCCTTGATTTTAGCAAGCGCCTCTTTTGCTCCGGACAACGGTACAATCAGGTTGGGTTTGTCTTTCGACAGCAAGGCGGTCAGGTCTGCCTGGAATGTACTCTCCTTGAAATTAAGCTGTTTGAAGGGGAGCTTCCGTTGCGACAAATCCGCTTTGAATGTTTGGATATACAATGTCTTTTCGTCCTTGTCATTCGTATTCAGGAAGATGATATTATAGTTTGAAAACAGGGTACACGCCCGCGTTGATACATACGAATAGAGGTATTGATGCGGGGTGGCCACCTGAAACATATACGCATTGTTCGACGTCAGTTTGTCGCATTTCGCTGAGAACGGAACAACGTATTTGATTTCATGCTTCAGGGCGAAATCAGCGATTAACTCAATCTGTTCGTTGCTCACCCCGCCGATCAGAAGGTTGGCGCGAAGAAGTTCATCTTTCTGCAAAATCTCTTTTGTTTTCTGAACGCCCTCGCCGATGTCATAGACGGACATTTCGATGGTAACGCCCGTGTTGCGCATACTGTCCACGGCCATCAAAAGTCCTTCGTAGAACTCCGTATGACGGGCTGACGCGGCTGCATCGGATATTTTAAACGGAAGCAACAGCGCGATTTTGACTGCATTCACGCTTTTTATTACTTTCGGAATGGTAATCAGTGCATTTACTTCATTTTCGTTCTGTTCCGGCGTCGAGGTGACGATCGCTTCCGCTTCCATCGGGATAATAATGACCGTGCCGGCTTTTAACCCGCCCTTTTTTAAGGTTGGATTATACTCCATCAACTTATCGCTGGTGATATTGAAACTTTTACAGATGCTATAGACCGTTTCTTTCTTCTTTATCGTATATTGAATCTCTTTGATAACGGTTTTCTTCTCGGTAGTGGGCGGAAGTTCAATCACCTGGGGGATACGGATGGTTTTTCCGGCGGCAAAAGTCTGGCTGGACAATCCGGGATTGGCCTTTATAATCTGTTCTCCGGTGACATTAAACTTTTTAGACACGCCGTAAAGCGTCTCTTTCGGCTGAATGGTATGGAAAACAAACGGCGCCTCCCCTTTATCCTCCGACAAAGAAATGTTCGATACGTTTTTCTGCGGAATTTTCAATTTTTCCCCTACCTTAATATATTCACGGCTGGAGGGGTTCAGCCGGTAAATAGCTTCTTCGTTGACGTCATACATTAAACTGATGGCGTAAATAGTCTGTCCGCGTTCGACCGTATGAAGAAATGTGGTCTCTTCCTGCGCATTATTGCCTAAAGACACTTGCGGATTGTT
>JAISJX010000400.1 GCA_031261145.1 Tannerella sp. | reverse complement strand
CTCAATATAATCTGTCGCCAATTTCAGCGTCAGCGTATCTTGTGTCTGTCCGAAAACTACTCGGAACAGGAAAAATGAAAATAGGACAAAACTGAACTTTTTCATGGCACAAACATATTAAATACTGTCTATTAAAAATTTAACTTCAATACCTGAATACCCCCATCGGACTTTCGATGGTCAGTTTTTTGGTTTCCGAGGTTTCGCAGCGTCCTACGATTTTTGCTTCGATGCCGAAAGAGGCGGCAACTTGAATGACTTGTGCGGCAAACTGTTCGGGAAGATACACTTCCATGCGGTGTCCCATATTGAACACCTGATACATTTCCTGCCATGCCGTGCCCGATTGTTCCTGAATGATGCGAAACAAGGGTGGAACATCAAACATATTATCCTTGATAATATGCAGTTTATCTACAAAATGCATGATTTTGGTTTGTGCGCCGCCTGAGCAGTGTATCAACCCGTGTATGTCGGAACGCATCTCGTTCAGCAAGCGACGTATCACCGGAATGTAGGTGCGGGTGGGCGAAAGCACCAACTTACCCGCATCAATGCCCAATGATTCAATGGCGTCGGTAAGACGATAGCCACCGGAATATACGAGGTCGGGATGAATACTTTGGTCGTAACTTTCGGGATATTTGGCAACCAAATATTTGGCAAAAACGTCATGCCGAGCAGAAGTGAGTCCGTTGCTGCCCATGCCGCCATTGTAGCCGTTTTCGTAAACCGCTTTCCCGGAAGACGACAAGCCTACAATCACATCGCCGGCTTGTATTTTATCGTTGGTGATGACGTCGCTGCGCCGCATTCGGCAGGTAACGGTGGAATCAACGATGACAGTACGCACAAGGTCGCCTACATCAGCCGTTTCGCCACCTGAAAGATACATATTGACGCCATAACTGCGCATTTGCTCAATCAGTTCCTCTGTTCCGTTGATGATGGCTGCAATCACATCGCCGGGTATCAATTTTTTGTTGCGCCCTATGGTGGACGACACGAGAATGTTGTCCGTTGCGCCTACGCACAGCAGGTCGTCGGTGTTCATCACCAATGCATCCTGCGCTATTCCTTTCCATACGGACAAGTCGCCTGTTTCGCGCCAGTACAGATACGCCAGCGACGATTTTGTGCCTGCTCCGTCGGCGTGCATAATGTTGCAATAATCCGCATCACCCGCCAGAATATCGGGCAGTATCTTGCAAAAAGCCTTTGGATACAAACCCTTGTCAATATTCCTGATGGCTTGATGCACATCTTCCTTGGCAGCCGAAACGCCGCGCTGTGTATAGCGTTCGCTCATTATTTCAAAGGAAGCAACACAATATCTTTGTAATACACCTCGGCGCCTTCCAACTGCAAAAAGATTCTGCCTTCGTTCAGGTTAAGGTCTTTTGCCTGAGCCACCAAATGCCCGTTGACATAGTGTTCCGACTTGTTGTCAATGCAAATCACCTCTATGGTGTTCCATTCGGGAATGGCTTTCTCGAAATTGGCTGAACGCACTATCCTTTCGGATGAACCGCCTTCAAGAGCGCCGTTCACAAGGAAATAATCGCCACAGTCTTCTTCCTGTATCTGACATTCCACAGACAGGGGCCAGAGTTGGTCATCGGCGCCTTCGGGAAAATGGTACAGCACGCCGCTGTCGCGCCTGACATTCTCGCGTGGCGGATATTTCTTGTCGCCCCAGCGAATCTGCAAGCGAAGGTAATAATTCTTGTAACTTGCTTTCGTACAAACATATCCCATACTAATACCGCTAAATTTCATCACACCGTCTTCCACCACAAAGGCTTTTTCCACATCGTTGTCTTTTCCGTAATTGGGTGTGTATGTGTACCATCCTGTATAATCCTTACCGTTAAACAACGAAATGGATTTCGCATCTTTCAGTTTGGTAAACGTATCCTTTTCGGGATGATTTTTCAGAATGTCGGGAATCGCTTCCTGTTGGTTGCATTGCCATGACGCCACCGACAAAAGGCAGATAAGCAACAGATTGAATGTACGCAATTTATAACTCTTCATTTGGGTATAATTTTTTAAATAATCGTCGCAAATATATATCAAATTTTGATTCAACCCAAATTTTAACAAAAAAAATTAAACTCACGCTATTCACAAGTCAAGTCGGCATCCGAAATTGGTTATGACCTCACCTCACAGTTTGGGTGATAATTCGTACCGGACCGATCAACCCTGCCGGTTGCAATGGAGAATCTTTACGGTAATAATACCAGAGATTGAACGTTTTCCGACCTTTAGAAGGACGCGGCTCGTTTTTGATAAACCAATCGGGAAAGGATTTCATGGCGCGACCCAATTCTTCGCCACGGTCATTTCCCCATTCAAAGTCCGCAGGGTATTGTTCATCGCCAATCAATCGGTTTGCCCAATTGACGGTTACAGAAACCGTGAGGTTATTTTTCCCTGCTTTCAGATATGGCGTGATATCCGCGGTATAGGGTGGACACCATAAAACGCCGACATTCGTGCCATTGACCGAAAGTTCGGCAATGTCATGTAGTTCGCCCAAATCTACTACGATTCGTTTGTTTTTCTGAATATCTTTCGCAGAAATATGAATTGTTTTCTCATAAGTTGCTGTGCCTGCAAAGTATTTGATAGCGGCATCGGGATGTTGACTGAAATTTGTCAATGACGCAAACTCTTTTTGAAAGACCGGTTCTAATTTGGGTTGGAACTGAATAGACCATGCCCCGTCTATGTTGACTGCTGTTTCGTTGAGAACCTCAACGTATGGCAATCTCGAATAGGTGTTTTTGTTATTTTCAGGAAATATAACAAAGACCGATTCATTCGCCTCTAATTTTAGGTTTACATAGATGGAGTCACCTTCCGCTTTCCAGTTCGATGTTTGACTGATGGTTCCTTTGGCTGCATCCCATAATTCGGGTATCCTGTTTTGTACGGGGAAAGCAACGTGTTGTATCAACTTGGAACCGGAAGGGTTTATTACAAAAAACAGTTCAGCCTCCGGCGTACTCCGGTGAATGACATTCGGGGATTCAAAACCAACCAAGTCGCCTTGTTGAAGCAGCATCTGGCAACGGGCTAAATAAGTGAAGAACGCTTTTCCGGGTTTGAGCCAGGTCTGGAATCGGCTAAAATGAGTACCCCACCATCCCATACCCATTCCGGGTTGGTATTTGTCGTCAAAGGGCTGGTGTACCCAGTGATGCAAGTAATACCAGTTAGCGCCGGTAACAAAACCGCCATCGGCTGTAGGTTTCAAAAAAGCAGGGTCTTCGGTATATGCGCTAACTTCAGGTCTTCCTGTAAATGCCTCTGCCCCAACAATTCTTTTACCTGCATCCCGTGCGGTCAAAGGGATTAAGGGCGATATTCGTCCGTCTCCACCCGACCAAAACTCATCAACAGGCAGGTCGGGAATAGCAACACTCTCCTTTGTATCAAACGGTCCGGTATATGGTTCCCAATAAAACTGCAGTCCGGCTTCATGAATCATCTCTTTGGCTACCTGCCATCCATTATCAATAAACAGACGACTGACTACCTCCTTCCAGTCTTTGGCAAAATTCTTTATAGCGGCATCTTCTTTATCTGCAAACTGCTGTAAGGCTATCCAAGGGAGCGGGTCGTACCCTTTCAAGCGGGTAAACTCTTCGCGGAACAAAGGAGTCCAATTCTGCCTCCCCGATTCATAACTATCAATCCAAATATATGTGAACGTATTTCCGATGTATTCTTTAAAGCGTTCTTTTATGGGATTCAATACCTGTTGCCAGTGATAGATATTCTGTTCCCGGCTCATCTTATCCACTTCCAGCGATTTTCCTATGATATCGTCGGGCAGCGGATGCGGATTAGCCATGGTGGGAGCATGCCCTATCCGGCAGACATTCCATTCACCTTTCGGGGCATGCCACTTTAATAGTCCGGTGGAATCCATACAGGCTGAAATATCAATGACGTCTTTCACGGTGACTCCATCTCCGGACGGTACAGCCATTACGGCAATATCTCGGTAATACGTTGCCTGCCGCCTGCCGATGGTAGGGTTGTCAGGGTGCATTTTTTCCCAGCCGATATATATAGGCAATTCCGGTTTCTCCAACAATACCTTTACAGAACGATTTCCCGTTGTTTGAATTTTACGCATCACGATGGTTTGCATAGCCCGTTCTTCCGTGATCCAAGGACCACCGGTAGTTGAATAACCGGCTGTGTTGTGAAGACCTATCTTCATATCCAAACGTTTGGCTTCGGCTAAGGTATGTCCAAATGCATCCCAATAAGCTTCGCCGCGATAGGTTTGTTCTGGCCATGGATTATTTTCAATGGGAGCATGTGATTCCTGAACCGAAGATGCTATGTTGAAAATGGTAGCGCCACCGATTCCGGCTTCTTTCATAGCCTCCAAATCTTTAGTGATTCCTTCTTTGCGAAAATTACTTCCCAACCAGTGCCACCACACACAAGGTCTATATTCATTAGGAGGCTCTTGAAAAGATGTAGCCAGTTCCTGCAAAGATTGCGCATTTAAAGCACCCATTCCGATCAATAAGAAAAAAAACACGAAAAGGTACCTGATCAATACTAATTTTGTTTTCATAGGATTCATTTATTTTTATATGATTTACTACTTATTGCACAATGATTTGATTTTTCTTTCCGCTTAAAAAGATACCATCCGGTTGAGGAGTTATCTTTTTCCCGTTCAATACGTACTCATGGGCGGATTTCTCAATAGGAAGCAAGGTGTACTTCCAAAGGTCATTCTTTGAAGATATATCGTACACTGTTTTGCCTGTTTCTCTTGTTATTTTGATAGAGAAGATATTGTCGCCAATACGCAAGTTGGAAAGAGTTATTTTATCCCATCCGGTCGGTAGATGCGGCTCAAAAACAACCTGTTTATGATAGGCATCCGGCGAGACTCCAAAGATATGGGTGATAATGGGAGTCGCTATTCCGTAAATTGTCCAAGCCTGCACGGGACAACCACCATCGGGCATCATTTCATTAATAGACCCCGGTAACGTCCGATGTAAAGTGTTTGCTATACAATTTACATACCACAGCATTTCGTCGGTACGACCATAACGCGCTTCACTCATGGCTTGCCCTCCGGTAATCATAGTCATCATGTGATTTTCCTCCGCAGCAGTATGGTGGGGACCATATTCGCCACAATGTTCCATACGTATTATATCGAGGCTGCGAATAGCCCGTTCTCTGGGAGCAATGCCTGTTTCCATGGGCATAGTTATTATCCAGTTTTTATACGTAAGCCATCCTTGTTCGGTATCTTGAGGTAAGCGTAAAAACTTTTCGAGTAAGGTATTGTAATAAGCCGTTTTCTCTTTAAGGGATTCGGGATCGTCACGAAAGACATACTTTAATAGTTCTATTTCTCGTTTAGTGGAAGATATAGCCTGTTCTCTTGTGCCATAAAAATCACAATAACTGGATTCTTCCTCGTTCCAAAACTGCGTATTAATTTTTTCTTTTAACGCATTTGCCTTGGATTGAAGATCAGCAGCCAGCGTTGCATCATCGAACAATAGTGCCATTTGTGCAGTCACTTCGAGAGCCTGTTCTGTATATACAGCCACGTCAATCAGTTCCATTTCCAGTCCGTCAATTTCTACAATGCCGTATCCTTCAGGAAAAAGGTTATGATTCGTATCCATATCTACAGTTAGCCATTGAATACCTTTTTTGATATACGGATAAACTTCGCGCAGGAAATCTATATCGCCCGTCCAGAGGAATGCCTTCCATACAGCCATGATATAGTGGGCTGTTTCCTGCGTATTCCCCTTGTTGTAAACGAAGCCGTTAGACGACATTTCATGAATGATCTGTCCGTTTCCGTTTACCCTTTCCGATACATTTTTTAAGGATAGTAAAGTGGACTTTGCCAATTCAAAATCGCTTGTCGCCAATACCCCTTGTTGAGCATACGAATTGTCACATCCGAATAACCATGGATACTCCACGGCTCCGGCTCCCAAGAAGCGTCCGAGACCTTTTAAATCGGATACTAACCATTGGGTATTTATCTTTACCCAGTTATAGGTTTCCTGAAGTTTTTTGTCGGGTATCTCTATCCGGGAACGTTCCAATACCGAATAGTATAAGTCCTTCTTTTGCGCCAGTAGAGCATCTTTATTTTGCGATAAATCGGCATAAACAGTTTTTGCTTCTTCTACGCTTTCTGTAGAACCGCAGATAAAATACGTTACAACCTTCTTTTTGCCCGGTTTCAACTTCAACGAACTATTCAAGGTGGCTGATTTTCCTTTCCCTTTTGTTTCAACCGGACAGGAACTGTTTATATTATAGCCCTCAATCGCAGCATTTGTTCCCCATACTGCATACCAATCATTCGATACATCGTTGGCATAGAATAAACCGGATTGCTCGTTCCAACGAATCGTATCCGCATCATCAATAATGCCGTTTTGCTTGGAAAACCACACCGGACAGATCTCCGTTTTTACCACAAAATCAAGTCCTAAGTTTCGCGCCGTTTTTGAGATATTCTCGAAAGTGTATTGAATAACGACGCCTGTTTTTCCTTCCGGTGCGTATTGCGTCCGGCTCACTTTAATCCCATCCAATACGGAATTATAAACAAACTGATTTCCAAAAGGATAATTGATAAATGTATCGGCTTTCATCAGCCAATACTCTTCTTGGGTTTCCGTATTGTTTAGTTTGAGCCAAAAGCCGTCGGCAAGTTTGATGGGTAATGTCCATATTCCTCCCATTTCACCACGTAAATGACTGCCTAAATCAGGGAATAAACCATCTTGTGTACCTATGATGTAGGCTTTATCACCGGCAGCAAGATACGGC
>JAISJX010000370.1 GCA_031261145.1 Tannerella sp. | reverse complement strand
GTCATACTCTTCAGGTTTGAGAAGTATCTTCTGCGTGTTCTTGTCGATGGATTTCAGTCGCCAGTAAGGTCCATAATCCTCCTTGTTATTAAGATTTGGTGTACGCGCTCTTACCGCAGGTTCCCCATTGACATATAACTGCCTGAAATCATCAGTTCCTGCGGGCAGTTGCGCCCTGTATATTCCGTTACCGACGGCTTGCCATCCGCTTACTTTTTTGCCACCCGACAGGGTGGCTGTGTTTTCATACGAGCCGATGAAACTTAGCGTATCATTGATATTACCGGCAATATCTTGCCGCAGATAAACAGGGACGTTTGAGTAAACTCCGGGTAAGAGATTTACGGCTATGTGGCGTACCCCGCCACTACGTAAACTGATGATTTTGGCATTTAACTCAGTGCCGGTCAGACTGCCCGGCTTCGTTTTGCTGAAATCACTTCCGCTGCCTACCGGCGAAACCCATATATTTGTTTGTGCCGGAAGCGAAGCAACAAACAGGGTAAAAAACAATGTTACAATTACTTTATTCATATTATTTACTTTATTCATATTATTTACTTTATTCATATTATTTACTTTATTCATATTATTTACTTTTTAACTGTTTTCCAACCAGCCACCAAACCCTGCGGTCTTTGCTGTAAAAATCAGTCGGGATTTGTGTTTTATTGTTTAAACAACATTATGGCTTGTTAAATTCTTTGGTTATCCGGTTTATTTCCGCATCGGTAGCAAAACTACCTGATTTGATGATGATTTTATGTTTTAAAACCGTTGATTCGCCCGAGTTCAAGACCAATTTAAAAAGCGGTGCGTTTTCATCAAACACTTGACTTCCGAAGTTATTGGTAGAGAACAAGCCATAACCTCTTGCATGGGAATGAGCGGGATAGCCCGGATTGTTTTTATGGTCAATGATGGCTACGGTGATTTTTTCACCTGCTTTTTCTGCCGACAAACTGACCCATTGTGTCGGTTTGCCCCAGACATCGCCTTTTTCCAATCCTTCGCTATTGCGATATACGCCATTCACACCTTCGTTGTTCATCGCTTTCACCTCTGTGGAAATTCCGTTTGCATCCAAAAAATTATCCGCCTTATCGGAAGGCTCTTCAAAAGCCCTGTCCATACGAATGGCGATAAGACCGTCCTTATTGTCTGTAAACGTTACTGTTTCGGCTTGTGCGGTCAGTTTCGTAGTGCGCTCTATGGTGCGAATGTCGGCGCCGCCACCAAATATAAATTGGGTTTCCTCTTTCAGCAGTACCTTTCCATTATGGTCAATCCAGTCGGCAGCAACAATCAATATACCTTTAGAGCCATTCTTTGTGCTGATAACCTCGCGATGACGGATAGAACCATATTTCGGTTTCTTATCGGCAGGTATGGCGTAGGAATTATTCCAGAAATCCACACCGTTCACATCCATGAAGTTCAGCCATGAGCCTACATGATGCGGATGGTCAACCCGTTCGTTGGGACGCGGAACAAGTGGAAAACCACGGGTGATGACTGTGCCGCCGGCGGAATGCAAGGGGTACAACACCGGTTTTTCCATATCAGCGGGATAAATATAGGACGTGAATAATTTACCGTCAAATAACACATCAACCTTATTTTTTGATGCGTTAGGAACTATTGTCACTGTATTTTTGATACTATTGCATGAAGTGCAAATAAGAGTAAGAGTCACTACGGAAGCAAACATTCTAATTATTTTTTTCATCTGAATTTATTTTTAATATTTAAACACTTTGTTACCTGCCATGACCTGTTTCTTGGCGGGGTCGTAGGTTACGCGAAGACCTGTACGGTAAGCGGCGTTTGCCATCGCGCAAGCAATAGCATGACTGTGTCCGGCTTCTACCGGACAGTGGGTAGCCACTTCTTTTGCCAACACACATTCCATCCAATTGCGTATGTGCGCCGAGGTCTGTGGATCGCCGCCGGTATTGGCGTCCGTATTGGCTGTAACATTGGGAAGCGTGAATTTTTCGAGCAGATTGGCATCCAAATTCATTTTTTTTGCATCAAGTTCCTTTAATCCACCATTAGACGTTATTTCGTTGGTATCCAAGTTCAACATACCACCATTAGAATAGTACATTTCTTTTGTGCCTCCGGCTGAGTTGCTGAAACGTGAAGAATAGACCACCTGAAAACCTTTGGACTTATCGTTAAACGGACCGTAATCGAAAACCGAAGTCATCGTATCGGCATTGGTACGACCGTCGCGCCACTGGTATATACCGCCGTTAGATACCACGCTGCGTGGGTAAGGCAGACCGGTAAACCAATGTACGGTATCAATCTGGTGGCACATCCATTGTCCGGCTATTCCCGATGAATAAGGCCAAAACAAACGATATTCCAAATATTTACGAGGATTCCATTCCGTTTTCGGGCGATTCATTTGGTAACGAACCCAATCCACATCGCTTTCCCTGATGGAAGCACAGAGGTCGGAACGGCGCCATCTTCCGGGTTGATTAACGTTCCATGTCATTTCTGCCATTACGATGTCACCGAATTTACCCGAATTGAGATAATCATACGCCGCGATATATTTCGGATTGCTACGTCGTTGCGAACCGATTTGCACTACGATATTGCTGTCTTTGCAGGCTTTCAATGCAGTGTTGGCATCGTCAAGCGTTTCAGCAAAAGGTTTTTCGCAATAGGCGTCTTTTTTGTTTTTGGCGGCTTCTGCCAAATGAAGAGGATGTTGAAAGTCGGCGGTGCTGATAATGACGGCATCGAAATCGCCCTTGTCGTACAATTCGTCATTATTGCGATACAACGCCACATCCCATCCGGATTTCTCCTTGATGAAGGCTTTTCCATCATCGCGACGACGGTTCCACAGGTCGGAAATAGCGACAAATTCAAATCCCAGTTCCTTAGCATGATTCATGAAAGAAGGGAATAGCGATTCTTTGAAGCGGTCGGAAAAACCGACAATGGCTACTCTTACTTTCGAATTGGAACCTGTAACGTTTCCATAACTCTTGGCGCTCATGCCTAAACCTAATCCACCAAACGCCATAACGGCAGTTCCTGTAGATACTTGTTTGATAAAATCTCTTCTACTTTTTTTCATTTGATAATTTATATTTTATTATTATATATCATTTATTCAATGGGATAATCTCATACCTTTCTCCGCTTTCACGTCTGCCGTCATTCCAAGCCATGTCCACATCATATCCGCCGCGTGCCCGCAAACCGCTGATTGCGCCATCTTTCCACTGTTCCGGCAAGGAGGGAAGCAAGGATAATTCACCGCTATGGCTTTGCATCAGCATTTCGGTCATGCCTGCCGTGACGCCCTGTATCGCCTGATTGCCTTCAAAGGACGGTACGAATTTCAGGTAGAATATTCCCGCTAATGGTTTTGCATGGTTTCTCCCGGTAAGAATATTGGGTTGACCTTGTGGACCAAGAAGCGCCGCTTTATCGCCTTTTGTTCCAACCGGACTGATTACATTCAA
>JAISJX010000351.1 GCA_031261145.1 Tannerella sp. | reverse complement strand
CACTGCGCCCCCACGGGCGACTGCTAAAGATAGTTGCTTATTCATCATTCAAATCATTTATTGTTATACGTCAGGTTGTATTCAAAAATAATGCCAACGTGTTTTTTTGGTCGTTTCCGCACCGTTTTTAACGCGAAATATACAAAATGACAGGAATAATAACGGAAAAGAAGAAAATACAGGCGCGAATTGTGACAAAAAGATAGGAGAGGGGTGGAAATTGAAAAAAGGGTGCACGGTGCACGGTACACGGTAAAAGGTACACGGTGCACGATTTGTGCGCCCATTGTCGTGCACCCTGTACCCTGTACCTTTTACCTTTTACCGTGCACCCGATTTAGGTAACGTCATTGCGAACGGAGTGAAGCAATCTCAATCCCCGTCAGGGATTCACCCCCCCCGATAGCGTATAATTATAACAAGGCTGTCTCATAAGCACGCAGATTATCAGTATTATAATAATCTGCGTTCATTTTTTATATCTGCGTAATCTGCGTGCTAAAATACTTATGAGACAGCCCCATCAATAGGAAGAACGGATTGCAAATCAATTCACTTCTAAGCTTTCCCATGCCGGGAGTTTAGGAAATTTATTATGTGGCTCAGCCTGATACCAAAATACGACCGAAGCGATGTCCGATTTTTGCGGCAAATAACGTCCGCCCTGTCTCCAACCTAAATCCTGAATCGTGACTTTCAAATCTTTCTCGAAACGGATCGGGTCTGCTATATGCCAGCGGTACAGTCCGAAACGTTGTTGTGAGCGGTAAGTTCCGTCCGGGCGAATCACTTGGTGCAATCCGGCATACGGTGTACAAAATTCCTTGTATTGTCCCTCCCGGTCGAAATTGTATGAACCGCAGAAATAATCTTCCGTACCTGTACCACAAATGGTTGGATATTTTGAATCGCCGTCCATAAAGAACTTGATTTCACCTTCTCCCCACCATCCGTTGTTATTTATACCCCACGCCATATAAACGCCAACGTATTGCCCTTTGCCTTTAATATTGTCCACAATGGTATAGTCGGACGTTGTATCCGGATTCGTACGCCGCCATTGAGCATGAAAATAACCGGCATCTTCCGGCACATTTGTCAACGTATAATCAATCTGATAATATAAGGTCATGGCATCCTGTTCGTTGATATTTTCCATCGTAATCTTGCATTTTTTACGGAAAGGCATCGTCCAATAACAATTGAACGCGCTACCCGGATTCACACAAATGGCCAAAGAAGACAACGGCGCATACGTTCCCCATCCCATGCCAAAGAAGTCACCCACAGGACATTCCACGGAAGGTTCTTTCTCGTCATCCCAATAAAAACGGATAATCGAAAAGCGCCAGTTGCCGGTAGGAGTCATCCAGATATGCTGAATCGCCCCCGGCCCTTCAATTTCAGCTATCGTAATGGTTTCCTTTGAATTGATGCGGATATAGGGATTCACTTTCCATCCCTGTCCCAAGTCGCGGGCAGCATTAGACGCATTGGCCACATTCCGCTGGTCTTTGTCCTTGATATCCGCCATGCCTCCTTTGCCCTTTTCTCCGGTGAAGTTTTCAGGGCTGATAGAACGTGTTTTTGCATTGGACAACCGGAAAAGATTCCCCATATTATTATCCAAACCATCGTATGGATAACTCTGTGAAAACGCATAAGATGAGAACAATACAGCTACTGCAAAAATGCCGATACGCCTCAGTGAAACGCCATATTCCCGTTTGGGAAATTGAGAATTGATACTTTTCAAACTCCTTGACCTGCTTAAAATTGATAAATGCTTCATAATGTTATAATTAAATTGGTAATACTAATTTGATTGAAATTTACTGCAAATAAAACTGATAAAATGTTTACACAATCATAAAATTATATGTTATACAACATGTTTGCGATCTTTTTTCAGCAAATTCCGCCTGAAAGATATAGAATAACATACTTAAAAACGGTAACAATCAGATAATTGAGCTTCATTTTCAGCAACTCGATACAAATATGCAATAAAACAGGAAAAAAAGAAGGTGATTCACAAAAAGTGTGTAGATTTGCAATGGATTTGCCGTAATCAGAAAGAATTTGTATGGCTGTTCGACTAAGGAAAAGAAAATGAGAAGTTTATAAACATATAAATAAGATTTACTTATGGAAACAAATTTACAACAACGCTTGCGTTCATTGGATGCTCTCCGCGGATTCGATATGTTCTGGATCCTTGGAGGAGGTAAGATATTTATTACGCTCGCAGCAATTACGGGCACGCCGGTTCTGGGATGGTGGGCCGGTCAGATGGAACACACCCAGTGGGCCGGATGTACGTTTTATGATATGATTTTCCCGCTTTTCCTGTTTATCGCGGGCATTTCATTTCCGTTTTCGGTGGCAAAAAGTGTTCAGAAAGGATTGAGCCGCAAAGCCATACACTTGCGGGTTGTCAGACGGGGATTCGTTCTTGTTCTGTTGGGAATGATCTATAACGGACTGTTGGCGTTTGATTTTTCGACGATTCGCTACGCCAGTGTTCTTGGGCGCATCGGATTGGCCTGGATGTTTGCCGCATTGATTTTTATGAACACCAAACGCCTCTCTACCCGTGTTATCTGGTGCGCGGGATGCCTGATTTTCTACTGGTTGCTGCTGACATTCGTCTCGGCGCCCGATTCTTCCGGCGCCGCCCGATTCTCTATGGAAGGAAACTTCACCAGCTACATTGACCGGCTGTTTTTGCCGGGACGGTTGCATCTGGGCATCCATGATCCGGAAGGGCTTTTGGGTATTATCCCGGCCATCGCGACCGCTATGCTGGGGATGTTTACGGGAGAGTTTGTCCGGCGTCGCAAGGACGGGTTGAGCGAAACGAAAAAATGCGGATATATGGCCATTGCCGGAGTAGCGCTTATCCTCATCGGGCAAGTATGGAATATCATTTTTCCGATAAACAAAAACCTGTGGAGCAGCTCATTTGTGTGTTTTGTCGGAGGAATAAGCCTTTTGTTGTTCTGCCTGTTCTATTTTATTATTGATGTGCGCAAATACCAAAAATGGTCGTTCTTCTTTGCGATTATAGGACTTAATTCCATTACGATCTATCTGGGACAGCGAATTATAGATTTCCATTATACGACCAAATTTCTGTTTGGCGGGATTCTCGGATGCTTCCCGGATATATGGTCTGCCTTTCTGGGCGCCACGGCTTACATCGGCGTTTGTTGGTGCTTCCTGTATTTCTTGTATAAACAAAAAATATTCCTGAAAGTTTGATTTTTAGACACAAAGAACGCATGGTTTAATCTTAAACCCTTTGCGTTCTTTGTAAAAATTGTCCGGCAGGGATACAATCCGCCAAATTATTTGTATCTTTGCCCTCAGAAAATTGACGATTATGGCATTAAAACGTTTTGGCGTTTCGCTGGAAGATGAGTTATTGGAATCTTTAGACCTGTTTGTGGACGAAAATGGCTTTGCAAACCGTTCACAGGCTATTCGTTTTCTGGTTGAAAAGAATGTGGCGGAGACAAAGTGGCAATGCAACCATATTGTCGCCGGAACGATTGTGCTTATGTATAACCAGTCTAAAAAAGACATCGCCCTGAATATCTCAACGATTCAGCAAAAATATCAAGACGTAATACTTTCATCCTCACAATATTATCTAAATGAGGGATTTTGCCTGCATATAACCACTGTCACCGGAACGGCGCACCGTCTTACGGAACTCTCCGACCACTTGATTACCATCAAAGGTATCAAACATGGAAAATTAGTGATGAGCCGGGCTGATTAATTTTTTTTAACCCTATTCGTAACACGATTATCGATTATCGTGCTACCTTTGTCCCCCGTTAGGATAGTATTTCTTTGAGTATTTAATTATAAAGTGTAAATTATGAGGTACATGAAAAAGAGCGTGTTATGGTTTGTGGGTATATTAATAGGTACACCACTCTGGGCGACAGGCGATGAACCAAAAATAGATACGGTCATTCATCTGAACCAGATTGTAGTTTCTGCGACCAAAATACAAGTCAACCGGAACAGTATTCCTTTGACGATTTCCATTATCGGCCGGGAGGAGATTGAAGCCAGCAGCGAATCGGCGTTACTGCCCGTTCTGTCTCACCGCGTGCCGGGACTGTTTGTGACGGAAAAAGGGATTACCGGATTTGGCGTTTCGTCGGGTTCAGCCGGGACGGTGAACATTCGCGGCGTCGGACAAAGCAATAAAGTGCTGATGCTGTTCGACGGGCAACCCCAATGGGCCGGCCTTTTCGGTCATTCCCTGCCGGATACATACGTGGCGTCGGATGTGGACAGAGTCGAGATCATTCGCGGGCCGGGGTCGCTGCTTTACGGTTCAAACGCGATGGGTGGCGTCGTCAATATCATCACCCGCCGGCATCATCAGGATGGACGCCGGACGCAAGCCCGTGTGATGTACGGCTCTTACGGTACGCAAAAATATATGGTCAATAATGGGTATAACGTGGGCGATTTCAGCAGTTTCATTTCCATCAACCACGACCGCACGGACGGCCACCGGGATAACTCGGAATTTCAGGTTACCAACGGTTTTGCAAATTTAGGATACCGCTTCAACGACCACTATAAAACCACGGGAAATATCAGTTTGTCAAAATCTAAAGGCCAAAATCCGGGAGCAATCACGAATCCTATATTGGATAATGATATGGATGTGTTGCGGGGAACGACTTCGCTGGCGTTGGAAAACGACCACGGAAAAGTCAGCGGTGCAATACGCGGCTTTTACAACTGGGGAAATCATAAAATCAATGACGGATACTACGCAGGTGGAACGCCAAGAACATATCTTTTTCATTCACAAGACCATAACTACGGCGTATTGCTCTATGAAACATTCAAGTTGTTCAAAGGAAACCATTTCACGTTAGGACTGGATTATAAAAATTGGGGCGGTCATGCGTGGAATGCAAATAACGATAACAGCAAAGACGAAATTATTGATAAAAAAGTCGATGAGACAGCCGGTTATCTAATTATGCAACAGGATTTGTTCGACCTGTTAAGCCTGAACGCAGGCCTGCGCTACGAACACAGCAGTACGTTCGGCGGCGAGTGGATTCCGCAAGCCGGAATAACGGTTCGCCCGTTTGAAGGTAATACGGTTAAAGCCTCGTTATCCAAGGGATTCCGCAGTCCGAACATTCGCGAGATGTATATGTATCCGCCACAAAACCCGGATTTGCACCCGGAAGAAATGATGAATTACGAGGTTTCCGCCGGACAGACCGGCTTACTGGACGACGCGCTCTCGCTCGAATTGACGGCCTTTTTTATTGACGGGAATGATATGATTCAAACCCAGATGATTGACGGGAGGCCAATGAATGTCAATACCGGCAAATTCATCAATAAAGGCATTGAATTTGAAGCCGGATACAGGATACTGCCGAACCTTCATTTCGATTTGAATTACAGTTTCCTGCATACCGATGTACCGTTGCTGGCCGCACCCAAACATAAATTTTTCGCCGGAGCGACCTACCATCCGGGACGGTTCACGATTGACGTGAATATGCAATCGATTTTCGACCTGTACATCAACACAGGTACAAAGGACAAAGAAGATTACAGTGTGTTAAATGCAAAAGTGTCCTATCTTTTCGGCACACAGGAAAAAGGGGTGAGCCTGTTTCTGAAAGGCGAAAACCTGACTGCAACGCAATATACAATTAATGAAGGTTTTCCGATGCCGAAAGCCATTTTCATGGGAGGTGTAAATGTTACGTTCTAATAAAATACGGTTATTGACCGTTCTGATGATGGGTTGTATTGCATGTACAAATCAGAGCGCCTTTGAACAGGCAGTTAAAACAGCCGTAAACAATCAGTTGGCGATATATCCTCAATCAACCTTGCAGGATTTGTACAAAAATTTCTTTCAGGATCGTTTCGGGCCGGGGCATCTCATTCAGGATGCAGCGGCGGCTGAGCGTTATTTGCAGGAAGAGTTGGCTTCATTTGATAAATCCGCCGGAGCGTATTACGAGATAAGCGGGTGGAAAGGTGATTATTACCGGGTGAATCTATCCGTAGTCAAAGAAAACTTGATCCCATACGACCTCCTGCTCGATGCGTTCATTCGCAGTGCAAACAGCGCCCAGCCGATTTCCATGGATGCGTGGAAGAAAGAATGGCAATCCATTGATTCCATCATCCAAACCATGAACCTGTCCCTCTCGAATTACGACGAAGACCGGCAGAAGATTTCCGATCTGTTGCAGCAAGGAAAATATGCCGTACACCATAGCGCCACGTACGATACGCAATACGCACCGCATTACCGTATTATCGAAAAAACGGTTTTTGAAAAAGAGTTGCTTCCGCTTCTTCCCAAATAATTGAGAATTATTTTCATTCTCAATTTTCAATTCTCAATTCTCAATTCCGCATTCTCCCTCATCCCGCCTGCAACCATTTCCAGCATTTCCCTTGCCCTGTCCAGCGTATCCAGTGCATGATAGAAAAGCTCCACATCCTCAGAGGGGAGATAAGCCGTCCCTTGAGGGAATTGAGAATTTTGTGTTTCGTTACCTGAATGTTCCATTTTCTTTCCTGTTTCGTAAGTTGAAAGATTGCGCCGCGTCAGCGGCGCAACTCATTCTCAATTCTCAATTTTCAATTCTGCATTAATTTCTCCTCCGCAGTTCCCGCAAAACCTCTTTCCCGCCGTTACCGGGGCGCCGCAGTGCGGGCAGAAGGCCGGCCGGCTTGACCCGGATACGGGCGGTACGTAAGGGAACGGCTCTTCGTTGTCCGCTTTTTTCAGCAGTTCGCCGAACTTCGAGGACATGCCGCGAAGTTTGCCGTAGAGGTCGAACGTTATCTGCGTCGCAGGCGCTACCGACATGTAGGACGACATCATTTTCACTAATATCCACGTGTCTATGAAGGCATACTTGATGGTGCAGGCCGTGAGCAGCGCGAGGACGAACCCGGCGATGCCGCTCCACTCCGAGCTGAACCCGGCCAGGCGGATGACCGCGATAAACAGCAGCATTGCGACTATCGTTACCACCGCAAAAAGGAGCAGGACGACAAACATCGTCACTGCCGCATTCTTGAGCAGCGTCTTCCAGTTCTGCGCATAGATGACCACGCCGTCGGCCGCGCTCTTGAAGGCGCCCTGACGGTCGTTGTAGAACGTATAGCCGAGGCAACACTCGTCCACGTAGCCGAGTGAGATGTCGATAAACATCTTGCCGAGCTTCGTCAGCGCGTCCATGCCCGGTATGCCGGACAACATGCCCGTGAGACGGCCGAAGCTGTTCTGCAACTGTTTCACTGCGCCCGACACGAGTTTGTCGATGACAAAATAGACGTTCGTCGTCGCAAACCGCTCCTTCACCATCTGCACGCCCGTTCGGAAGGGCGACGACGGTACCGCCCCGTCGCGGAACGAACGGGCGATGACCGCCACGTGTCCCGCCTTGAGCAGGTAACCGATGTAGTGCCTGAAGATAAAGTTGATGATTCCCAGCAGCGACAGCCAAATCAGGAACATCACCACGCCGACGCTCCCGCTCTTGAACAGCGCCGACAACCCCATCAGGATGGCGAACAGCACGGCCGCCACGACGATGTGGAGCACTCCTGCCAGCAGCTTGAGCCAGCAGAAGTGCATTGTTTTTGAATAAACTTCACCTGCTTTCATGCGTCCGTTACTTTAACAGGTTGTATTTACCGATGACGGGCAACTCCTTCGCACGGCCGTTCAGCGCGTTCACAATTCCGAGGATGGCGAACACGGTAAACACGAGATAAACTAAGTTCAACACCGTACTGCAAAGCGAATAGACGCTCCACAAGCCCAGTCCGCGCCAGAGGATAGCCCGCAGGATTGCGGTCAGGATGCCGTCCGCTATCAACCACCCGAACCAGGCGATGCACAGGAGTAACCCCTGATTGGCATGGTAACGGGCGAACCGGGATTCACGCGCCGCGAAGATGGGCACGACGACCAGGAAGCCCAGATAGGCAAGCACGGCCATCACCTTGTTTTGTTCGACGTCGGTTTTGTCGAACCCGTCCGTCGTATCCGCCGTATTGGTCAGGCCGCCTAACGTGTTGCCGGTTTCAGGGGCAGCCGGTTTCGGAGGAGGCGGCGGGGCGACGGGTTGTGCGACGGGTTCGGGCGGCCCGGCTGCGACGGGTTGCTCAACAGTTACTACTGGTTGCGCGGGCGTACCGCACACGGGGCAGAATCTCACGTTATCTGCCATCTGATTTCCACATTTACTACAAAAAGCCATAATTTTCTAATTTAATATTATTAATACCACGAAATTGTTATTTTATTTATTTAATTATCAACTGTTTTTCGCCTGCCTTGGCAAGGGGTTGACCAAAAAGTCTGGTTTCGTCATTGCGAGCCGTAGGCGAAGCAATCCAGAATATTGATTATTAATGGATTGCTTCGGGATTTACCCTCGCAATGACGTGCAAAATACCCTTTTTGGTCAGCCCCTTGCTGGTGCGGGCTTTGTTGCGGTTACTTCTTTGAAATCACCAATCCGGCTGCGCTTGGCATCCACGTTAAAAGTACACTATACGCTGCTTCGTTTCTTGCAGAAAACACATAAGACGTAGAATCATCGCCACTTTCAGAGAT
>JAISJX010000473.1 GCA_031261145.1 Tannerella sp. | reverse complement strand
TTTCCTTTATTTGTTTTTCTGGGTTTACATTCTTTCAAAATCGCTGTGGCAATTTAAGCAGGACGGCGATATTCAATTGTTTGTGATTTTGCTGATTTTGGCGAGTTTTGTTTTTATCGAAAATATTTCCGATTCATTTCTAACAAGCAATAAAGGCTTTTTTATGATGATGTTCCTGGGGCTTCTTTTTGGCAAACGGGAACGGTTGGTTCCTGTTCCGGTCGGTGAAAATGCGTCTGTTGTTGTCCTCAAAGCAATCCAAACGGTTGGAAAAGTGCAGCCGGACGAATTGGTTGCAGAAAACGAACCTCCCGTTAAAGGACTTATTTCCAATCAGAAGAAAGTTCCGGATAACGGGAATGCCTACAAACTGCATCTGATTCCGGTCAAGAGGAAAAGGCAGGAAGAAGAAAAAGCCGGGAATCCCGTTCCACCGGTAGAAAAACCTGCGGCTAATGAAGTGAAAGAAGAAAATAGCGACAGCGCTCACGAACATATATATAAAGAAGAATATCCTGTTGTTACCGAAGAGTTACTTGAAGAGTTACGCGACTTGGAAGAATGGTTTAATAAACCGTTGATTATTGAGGCGGAGGCAGCGTATGACGGCGAGGAACCCGGCAATGAGTATGACGAATATGATGAAGACGAAGAAACGGAAGAACTCGACGAAATACTGGATTATTTGAAATGCTTGGACGACGAAGATTCCGGCGAATCAGCGGAATCCGGCGAAGAACTTCAACAACCGGCAGAACCGCTGACAGGAGAGGAGAGGGGAGATGAGCGGTTGCCCGGAGCGGTTGCACCCGTTTCGGCGCCGGATGCAGTCAGTGAATCCGCAGGGACGGAAGAATCCGTAGAACCGGAACTCCAGCCTCAAGCGCCTATAAATGAGGATGTAAATGAGAACGAAAAACAAGAAGATGATAAAGTGATGAAGAGTGAATATTTTGATCAGATGTTTGAAAAACAATTTGATAGGTCTTCTGTGACGAATGAAGAAATTCAATCGTTTACGGATGAATCAGTGACGGATCAAAACAAACTTGTGTTTTTGGTCGAAGACGAAATCCCGGCAGAACCGGAATCTATTGCGCCGGAACCCGCAGAGCCGGAACCGGAAGACTCCATTCTTAAAGAATCCGGAGAATTTACGGACGTTTATAAATACCCCGCCGGGGAAGATGCGGCGTCCGAAGAGGAACAGGTTCTAATAGAAGCGCCGGTTGTTGCGGCTGAATCCAACATCCGGGATGAGGTTGAAGCGGAAAGTGGAAATGAGATTCCGCCCGTTTCCGTCGAAAAGCGGATCAAAGATGCCGGATCGTCCCATAAAGACGACGAAGACGAGCTGTCCGACGGTCGTTTTGACTATATAATATAATGTAAACAGGCGAAAATGGGCGTCTATTCGGGGCGAGTGGGATGAAATTCATTATTATTAACTCTCCACTCGTATTTTTATAAATGTCTGTTATTTAGCGATGTAATTTTGTCCGAATCAGTCAATTCATTTTTTTATGGAATTTAAAGATTTAATCTTTCATATATTTTTACTATCTTTGTAGTCAATTTTATAGTTCAATGTAATAAATGGATGCCAAAAAAGTTTTGTTTATAACTCAAGAAATAACGCCTTATCTTCCGGAATCAGAAATAGCGATTGTGTGTAGAGACCTTCCTCAGGGTATTCAAGAGTATGGGAAGGAAATCAGAGCATTTATGCCGAAATACGGTAGTATCAATGAACGCCGTAATCAATTGCATGAAGTGATTCGACTGTCGGGCATGAACTTGATTATTGATGATACGGATCATCCGCTGATTATTAAGGTGGCGTCTATACAGTCTGCTCGCATGCAGGTGTATTTCATTGATAATGAAGAGTTCTTCCAACGAAGAACCACGGTAGCCGATGACGACGGCGTGGAATTTGAAGACAATGACGAGCGAGCCATTTTTTACGTACGCGGCGTTTTTGAAACGATCAAAAAGTTGCGCTGGATACCCGACATCATCCATTGTCACGGATGGCTTACGGCATTGGCGCCGCTCTACCTGAAACGGATGTATCTGGACGATCCCTGTTTTTTGAATACGAAAGTAATCTATTCCGTCTATGACGACGCTTTCAAATCGCCGCTGGGTGGAGAATTAGCCAAGAAACTGAAATTGGACGGAGCTACCGACAAGGATGCCAAATTTATTGAAACGCCTGATTATGCCTCGTTTACAAAGATGGCCATTCACTTTTCGGATGCCATTATTCAGGGAAGCGCGACGATAGACGAAGGTTTAATGGACTATATAACTAAAAGTAAAAAAGAATTTTTACCTTATCAATCAACGGATAACTATATTGATGTATATAATGAATTTTATGATGCACTACTCAGTTCCAAGTAAGAATGTAATGAATATCAGACAGTCTCTAATCGCCGTTTTATGTACGGGATGGATGGTCTTTTTTTGTGGATGTGACGACACTCTCAATCTGGTTGGCCCCACTATTCTGCCGGACAGCGATAAAGTCACGGTTTATAAAGATTCGTTTCAGATACAGGCCTCGACCATAAAAGTCGATTCGGTCTATGCCAAAACCATCAGCGGTTTATTGGGCGAAATCCACGATCCTGTTTATGGACGGTTAAAAACAGATTTTCTTTGCCAGTTCTACTGTCAGGAGAATTGGAAATTTAAGCAAACACCGTATGAAGGAAAGATCGATTCCGCTTATTTTAATATCTATTATTGGGTATCTACCGGTGACGGCCAGACGCCTATGCAGGCGCAAATCTATCCGGTTACCAAACCGTTGGAGAAAGTGTTTTATACCCATATCAATCCGGAAGATTATTGCGATATGAGCCTGACGCTTGGTTCTAAGGTCTATATGGCAGCTAACGAAGCTATTGTTGATACGACCACTACTGAGATTTTGCGCGTTCTTCGGATTCCCTGTTCGACCGGACTTGGACAAAAATTTTATGATGAGACGATTAAAAACCCATCGACCTTTAAGGATCAGGAAACATTCAACAAGTTTTTTCCCGGTATTTACGTGACCACCAACTATGGTAGCGGAAATATTATTCATGTCGAACAAACGACGCTTGTAATAGCCTATAATTATGCAGTAGAGAGCAGTACGGGAGCAGATTCGGTGCTCATTGCCTCGGAAAGTTTCTCCGTAAGTAAAGAAGTCATCCAGTTGAATCGTTTTCAGGATTCGGACATTGAGCCGCTTTTAGTTGATAATGACGAATATACGTTCCTGAAAACTCCGATCGGCGTTTACACCCGTTTGGTTATTCCGACCAAAGAAATAGCAAAGGTGATCGATGGCCGTGTCGTCAATGATTTATTGCTGAATATCAAATACCTGCCGCAGGAGGAACTGTTATATACGCTGATTCAGCCGCCTTATTTACTGTTGATGCCGGAAGATTCCCTTCCGACCTTTTTTCAAAACAGAAATGTCGAAAATAACGTTACGACCTATATTTCGACGGATGGAACGCAGTCTATGGGTACGTCTGCTGGATATAACAGTACAAGCCGTATCTATTCATTCTATAACATATCTTCCCTGCTGAACGTTCATGTCAGAGTGAAACCGGACGAAGATTTGCGGTTATTGTTAGTCCCTGTCGTCCGAGCCTATACTTCACAGAATAACGCTTATTATACCACCGATATAACGCCCTATTTGGGGCCATCCGGTATCAAGTTGCGGAAAGATAACGATAATATGAAAGTGGCTATTATTTCAAGCAAATATCTCAAGTAAGGTAGTTTTGTGGGGGAAATCAGGTGGAAATCAAGTTTTACCCTGCTCCCTCCTAATTCTCAATTTTCAATTCTCAATTAAAAAAAGCTCCCCGCGTACCCGTAGCAAAAACGTTGCGGGCGGCAGGGGGCGTTGGGGCTGACCAAAAAGTCTGGTTTCGTATTTGCGAGCCGTAGGCGAAGCAATCCAGAGTATTGATTATTAATGGATTGCTTCGGGATTTGCCCTTATAATGACGAGTTTTGTATCACACGTATTATCAATATATTGCAAATACTCGTCATTTTACTTTTTTGATAAACCGAAGGCTTATTGGGGTCTCGCAATGACGAATACTCGCACATCGTCTTTGCGAGGCGCGAAGCAATCCAGTTCTTGACTATGTTTATACCTTATCTATTCCCTTCTCCCGCGGAGAGGGGGCAGGGGGAGAGGTGAATCACCTCTTCAGCCACTGTTCGGGATTGAGTTTGTCTGTCTCTTTGCGTATTTCAAAATAGAGGATGGTTGCATTTCCGTTTTCGGTGTCGGTGAAGATTTCGCCTATTTTCTGATAGGTGGACACTTTATCTCCCGTGTTTACATATACCTTGCTTAAATTGGCATAGAAGGTTATGTAGTTCCCGTGGCGTATGATGACGCCGTTGTTATAGCCCGGCTCCACAAACTTGGCGGTTACCACCCCGTCGAAAACGGCTTGGGCTTCGGCGCCGGAGGTGGTTTGAATCTGAATACCGTTATTATTGAGGCGGACATGTTTCCACTGGGGATGTTGGTTTTCGCCGAATGGGACGACGACTTTATATTTCCCGGTTATCGGGTAAGGCAGGCGTCCCTTGTTGGATGCAAAATCGGACGATAATTTCCGTTCATCTTTAGTCATGGCATAACCGCCTTTTATTTCCGCCACACGCGGAATCTCCTTATCTTTCACGGACGAATCGGTATCTTTCACAATCAGGCTTTCAATGTGCCTGTCCAGCGCTTCCGCCTGTTTTTTCTTTTTGTCCAGCAGCGCCTGTAAATCTTTTTGCTTCTTATTCAGGTGTTGCACTTCGTTTTTCTGTTCGCTTTCCTCTTCCTGCAGTTTGCTGTTTTCTGCTTCGCGGATGGAGAGCAGGTCTAATTTCTCGGCGCGCGTTTGCTCTAAAGTCAACTGCTTCTGTGTGATTTCATGTTGTTTTGCGACAATCCGGTTTGCCTGATGTTTTTGCCAGTTTGCATATTCGGCTAAATAACGCATCCGGCGGACAGACTGGGCGAAATTGTCGGCAGAGAGGACGAAAAGCCATTTATACTGGGACGAATGGCGGGTGTACAGGTTTTGCAACGAGTGGGTGTAATTCTCACGCTTGGCGATCAGGTCTTTTTCCAACCCGCTCAGTTCGTTGTGCATCGTGGCGATATTTTTGTCAATCAGGTTGATTTCCTGATTGAGGAGGTTGATGACTTTCTTGCGGTCAAGAATCTTTTTGGAAATCAAATCCAACCGGTTGAGCGAGGCTTTGGCGGATGAGCGGGTCTCATTGAGTAATTGAGTGGTCAGTTCGATGTCTTTCTGAGCCGCTTTCCGTTGAGATTCCAACTGCTTGAGGGATACCTGCCCGTACACGCTTCCGGCAGCAGCGAAAAGAAGCATGGATGCCGCCAGGTAAACGATGGTTCGCCGCATATCTCTTGCCGTGTTCATAACTTTTCGAGTGTTTGCAGGATTTGCGAAAGGGATACCTTTTCGTATCCGGATGGAACTTTGAAACTTATCTCTACGGGAACATTGACCTCCACCTGGGAATAGGTCAGCGCAAGGGCGCTTTGCGACCGGCTTCCTTCATCCAGCAGCGCGTTTGCTTTCATCGGGAAAAGCCGGTTATCAACCGGACGGAAATCGGCATAGTTCCATTGCACGGTGTGATGCGCAGAGGAGCGTATTTCGGTCGTACAGAGCCTTTCTTCCCGGTCGGCCGTAAAGAGATACCGCATACCGGCTTGCCCCGTTGTTTGCAGGATGTAGCCGTCGTCTGTCCGTTTCCACTGAAAACGATTGAACGCCTGATTCGGGAGCTGGTTCTCGCCCGGCAGGAACAGTTGGTTGGTAAAAAGAGCCTGCAAGTTGTAAAAATTGAAATCAATGAGCGCTTCTTCCTTGATTTGGCTATATTCGTCGAGCAGATAACGCTTGTTCATACGGTCTATCATCTTGATGCTGTCGGGCGTCAGTTCGGCGCGGAACACCTCAAAGCCGAGAAATTGTACGGACAATTGCAAGCGGTCGTTTTTTTGGATTTTCAGTTGTGCGCGCGAACTGAGTTCTTTGCCGGAGGGCATCACGACGTTGAACTGCAAACGTGCGGATAACGTCCGGTATTGAATAGACTGCTCCTGAACGGCCAGAAAGAACGCTTCTTCGGTTTTCAGGCTTTTCACACTTCCGGTAGCCGCCTCTTTCGGGCTGCGGCAACCAGTCAGCAGGGAAAACCCAAGCAGGCATATCCCGGCAACCAGTATGAACGATTTATTTTTCATCATTCTGCGCGTCTATATAAATTCCTTTTTCTATTTTCTGTTCCAGCGTTTTCGTCGCTTTTCCCATTTCCTTCGCCTTGATCCACTGTTTGAGCGCCCCTTCCCTGTCGCCTGTCTTATAGAGGATATCCCCGTAATGATCCACTAATTCGGGGCTGTTGGTCGTATCTTTTTCTATCGCGTTTACGATATAGATTTTGGCCAGCGCATAATTGCCCTTCACAAAGAATATCCAGGCATACGTGTCTAAATAGGTCGCATTGTCGGGCGCCATTTTGATGCACTGGGCGCTGAGCCGTTCGGCTTTGTCCAAATCGCGTTTTTCCAACGACAGATAATAGCTGTAATTATTCAGGATCACCACGTTCCGTTCGTTATATTTCAGCGCTTCCTCGTAGGAGGCAAATGCTTCTTCGGGGCGTTTCATCTGGTAATAAATATCGCCGATTTGCCCGTAGTAGTCGGAACGCAAGGGCTTGTTTGTTTCGGGAATAAGCTTCAAACTTTCATGATAGATGTCCAATGCTTCCTGATACTTGTCCTGTTGGGAATAAGCGATGCCCAGGTAAAAATGATACTCCATGGATTCGGGGAAAAGCTCCCGGCATTTCAGGCAGATACGGACAGCATCGTCCAAATCCTGCACCTGAAAACTCAAACCCAGCAATTGTTGCCAAGCCTTTTCGTTTTCGGGTTCCATCTCGGTGACTAAGCGAAGCTGAAAACGCGCTTCCTCCGTATTTTTTTGCAGAACCAGCAGGCCGGCGTAGATAAGTTTCAGTTCGGTATCTTCGGGATGCTGCTCCAAGAGCGTCTGGAATAGCGTATTCGCCGTTTCCGTACCAACGCCGGATTGTTGGATTTGCTGGATATAGCGGGAAAGGATGCCCACTTTCAGTTCGACGTCTAACTTGTCGTTGATTAACGCGAGGCGGATTTGTTCTTCCGCCGCTTCCGGATTGCCTGCCTTCTTGTAATAGTTCGCCATCGAAACGGTGTAGTAAGGGTTATCCGGCTCCAACACATGCGCTTTCCCGTAATTTTCCAATGCCTTTTCCGTATCGTTTTGCTCTAAATAAAGGTCGCCAATCAGGATGAGGTAACGAGCGTTATTCGGATATTTGGCCGCCAGTTTTTTCAGTTCGTCGAAAGCCTTTCCGGGTTCTTTCAGCGTCATGTAAAGCTGGTATTTCTGCATGGAAAAGGGTTCTTTCATGCCGAGGATGCCTTCCAGTTCGTCAAAAATATCAATGGCTTTCCCGATTTCGCCTTCCTGAATGTAGGCTTCCGCCAGATAATAGTTCAGTTCCAATTTATCGGGATGTTGTTTCACTAATATTTCGTATTCTTCCGACGCCTCGCCATACATTCCCAGATCGAGCGAGACGGAGGCGAGCGCTAACCGGTAGTTGTAATTATCAGGACTGTAGGCGACGGCCTGCTTCAGGAGGGAAGCCGCTTTTTCGGGCTGTTCCATTTGCAGGTAGAACGACGCCAATTCGTAAAGGACAACCGACGAGGTCGAATCAATCTCCAAGCAATATTTGAAGATTTCGTACGCCGCATCAAACTTCGCCGCATTTTTCAGCGTCAGCCCTTCGTAGTAGAAATAATCTAATTTTCGTTGTTTGGACGCCGAAAGGCTCTTTTTCCCGGCAGGCGCATCCTGAGCCGTCGCATACAAGGGCAACGCGCCGAAACAGATGATGAGTATCCAAAATCCTCTCCACCTGTTGGAAAAGTTCAGGAGACGGATTTCACTTTTTTTATTCATTATTTTAATTTTTATCATGCTTACTGAATCCCCGTATGCTCCGTTATTTGCCCGTATGTCCGAAGCCGCCTGCGCCCCGTTCCGTATCGTCCAGTGTTTCTTCCGGTTGCCAGGCGACTTGCGCGTGCGATGTGATTACCATCTGGCAGATGCGTTCACCATCCTTGATAACAAACGGTTCGGACGAGAGATTGATTAGAATGATACCGATTTCGCCCCGGTAATCGGCGTCAATCGTACCCGGCGTATTCAGGAGCGTGATGCCGTGCTTGATGGCCAATCCGCTCCGCGGACGCATTTGCGCCTCGTATCCTTCGGGCAACGCAAGGTAGATACCGGTAGGAATCAGCTTGCGTTCCAACGGTTTAATCTCGACCGCTTCGGACAAGTTCGCGCGAATATCCATACCCGCCGACAAAGGAGTCTGATACTGCGGAAGCGGATGATGGGACTTATTTACTATTTTTACCTTCATATATTCGTTTCTTTAAAGGCTACAAAGATAAAGAATAGTTGTCAAATAGCAATGTTTTCTGTTAATAACCGATGAATTATAATTCATTTATGATTTCCCGCTGGCATTCGAAATACAGGATGCGTTGTTTTTCGCTCGCCTCTGTAATTAAAGTGGAAACTTTCATGGCCGAACGAACCCAGTTTTTCATTTCATCAAACGTTTGCTCGTCCATGGATGTGGCCGACGTCATCAGGAATGTCCTTATCAGACTGTATTTCATGCCATTTGCGTTCATGTAATAATAAGATGTCGTGATGTCGGTATCGGTAATATAAAAATACGTCTCACGGCCCGTTTCTTTGAACCGCCCGCTGATAGTCAGCTCTTCCGTGTAGTTCAGCAACTGCATCAACTCATCTTTGATATACAGCACATCTTCCTGTTCGATCAACTGGATGTTACGGAAATAGTTGATCGCATGGACAAACCGTTTGTAAACCGAGGTGTCGAAAATATAATATGTTTTTTCAATTTTCTTGGTTTCAATAAATTGCTTCCTGAACAAATTCAATACCCGGTCAGGGATAACGAGTGTGCTAAACGCCTGTAACCGATCGTTGCGGTAATGATATAACCATCTGAAGATATTAAATTTAGAAAGATACTGGTATCCTGTGAAAAGTTCCTGCGGCAGTACATTCGTCACGCAGGCCATCTCCGAATTTCCCGACTTGACCGCCAATTGAATCGCATCAAGGTGTTTCTCCAGCAGAAAATAATCCGATTCTTTCGGAGCGACAAAGTCAGGAAATGACAACTGTACAGGCCGGCTTTTCTGCACATCAAGCCCGATAATATTATCTATTGAAAAGCCCAAATTTTTTGATAGCGTGGCAATTTCATGAAACGAAAAGGGGACATCACCTCTCAATCTACGGTACACGGCTTCTTTTTCAATACATAAAAAATCGACCAGCGCCTGCACCAACTTAGGATTTTGAGGGATTTTTTTCCTCAACTCATCCAATAGTAACGTATTATATAAAGCCTCATTTTTCATATTCTTGAATCTTTTATACTTATAACAAGTAAGATACAAAAATAGTTCTTCTTTTTTGAGGAAATATCGGGGCGAAACCCTTAAAAAAACACAAAATCCACGCGGTGTATTATTTCAAGAATCCCCACTTCCCCCGCGACCTCTTTTCATAGGTTTATCCCCATTATTAATTATTAATCATTAATTATTAATTATCACAATCTATTTCTCGCAGATTGAATGGATTGATACGCAGATTGAACGGATTAAAAATCTGCGTCCATCTGCGCTCTAAATCGGCGAAATCTGCGCGAAATCTTTAAATTATTGAATCATTGAATAGTTTATTTATTCCTTGATACGCATCCACACGGCGGTCGCGCAGGAATGGCCACCAGCGGCGGACGTGTTCGCTGCGGGCGGTATCTATCTCAATCACTCCGACAGATTCCCGGTTGTCCGGCAGTTCGCAGAGCAATTCGCCTTGCGGGCCGGCGACGAAACTGTTTCCCCAGAAACGGATGCCGCCGGTTTGCCCGGAAGGGTCGGGTTCGTGCCCGACGCGATTGACGGTAATCACAGGCAGACCGTTGGCGATGGCGTGTCCGCGCTGAACGGTTCGCCAGGCGTCCCGCTGACGTTGTTTTTCGGCATCCGTGTCGCTGCTTTCCCAGCCGATGGCGGTCGGGTAAATCAACACATCTGCGCCGTTCAGGGCCATCAAACGGGCGGCTTCGGGATACCACTGATCCCAACAAACCAATATGCCTAACCGTCCGACCGATGTATGGATCGGCTCAAAGCCCAAATCGCCGGGGGTGAAATAGAATTTCTCGTAATAAGCCGGGTCGTCGGGGATGTGCATCTTGCGGTATTTTCCGGCAATCGAGCCGTCTTTTTCGAGCGCCACGGCTGTGTTGTGATAAAGTCCGGGCGCCCGTTTCTCGAAAAGCGACAACACCAGAACGATGTTCAGTTCTTTGGCTAACGCTCCAAATACGTCCGTTGATTTTCCGGGAATGGTCTCGGCGGAATCAAACAGTGCGACGTCTTCCGTCTGGCAGAAGTAGAGGCTGTTATGCAGTTCCTGAAGCACGACAAGCTCGGCTCCCTGCCGGGCGCACTCCCGGATATTCGCTATCAGTTTTGCGATATTCGCTTCCTTGCCGGAGGTGTTCTGTTGTTGTATAAGTCCTGTTTTCATATCTTTAGCTTTGAATGACGTTTTGTGGATATTGCATGGTGACGCAATGCAGCGAGCCATGTTGTTTGATTAACGGTAAGCAGTTGATGCCTGTCACTTCCCTGCCGGGAAAGGCTTTTTGCAGGACGGTTTTGGCGATTTCGTCCTTGCCGCTTTGGTAAAAGGGAACTAAAACGGCTTCGTTCATAATCAGGAAATTGGCGTACGTGGCGGGTAGCCGTTCGCCGTTCCATACCACTTTGTCCGCCATGGGTAACGGAATCAGGCGGTAGGGTTCGCCGGCAACTGTCCGGAATGCTTCCAGTTCTTTTTCCATCTGCTGCAACTCGGCGAAATGTTCGTCCGTTTCGTCGGTGCACTGCACGTAGAGAATGGTGTTCTCGTCGCTGAAACGGGCCAAGGTGTCTATATGGCTATCCGTATCATCTCCCGCCAGATAGCCGTTTTCAAGCCATAAGATACGTTCCGCGCCGAAAAGCTCCCTGAGATGATATTCCAATTGCGGCCGGTTCAGGTATTCATTGCGGTTGAGCGAACTCAGGCATTCCACGGTCGTGAGCAATGTCCCGCGCCCGTCCGTTTCCAGGCTGCCGCCTTCGAGCACAAACGGCTGCATGTTGATCACTTCGACCTCCGGCGAAAATGTGTCTTCCCTGTACAGGCGGCGGGTGATTATGTTATCGTAGTTTGCTGCATATTTCATGCCCCAGCCGTTGAAAACGAAGTCATACACTTTCGGAACGCCCTCTTCAAAAACGGTGATTCCGCCATGGTCGCGCGCCCAGGTGTCGTTGGTCTCCATTTCACGGAAAAGGATGCGGCTGTCGTCCACCGCGCCCAACTGACGGCGTACTTCCGCCTCGTCCGGACAGACAATCAACAACCGTTCCCGCTTGATAATCTCCTTCGCAATAGCGACAAAACAGGGAATCACCTCATCCAGGACGGGCGCCCAATCGGTATCTTTGTGCGGCCAGGTGAGTTGCACCGCGCTTTGCGGATACCACTCGGCCGGAAACATAATCTGACTCATACTGTTGTACATTCATTTTCTTGTTTAACCTCGTTTTGCATCCGCTCCCTCCGGCTAAATTCACAACCGCAATAGTTTTGATTGTAAAACCCGTTTTGCCGGATTAGCTCTTTTCGCCGTTCGCTCAGTCCGCCTTTTCGCCAGTTCTGTTCCCAGAAAGCGACGCCCGGAAACAGGGATGCGGCATATTGTCCGGCTTCGGCGATCTGTGCGAGGTCTTTCCACCGCGATGACGCCAGTGTGGTAGTGAAGACCTCGAATCCGTGTCCGGCGGCATAGCGGGCGGTCGCGACCAATCGCATCCTGAAACAAACGGAACAACGGGCGCCCCGTTCCGGCTCCGATTCCAACCCTTCCACCTGCGTCCGCCATGCGGCATGCTCGTAATCCCAATCCACAAACGGCAAACCCAACGATTCTGCAAACCGCCGGTTTTCCGCTTTCCGCGTTTCATATTCGGCCGGCGGACTGATGTTCGGATTATAGTAGAAAACAGTCGGATACAACCGGTTTTCAAGCATACATTCAAGGATGGCGCCGGAGCACGGGGCGCAACAAGCATGCAAAAGTATCTTCGTCGCTCCCCCCGGAACCTGTAATTGTATGTTTGGAATCGTCATAGCAAAGCAATATTTGTCGCAAATATAGCCACTTTTTCAAGGATAAAGAAATAATTATTCAAAGAATTAGGAATCATTCACAAAGGCATTCCTTCGATGGAGGTTCGGTCGAGGTTCGATGAAGGTTCGATGGGATAATGGATTGCTTCGGGATTTGCCCTTATAATGACGAGTTTTGTATCACACGTATTATCAACATATTGCAAATACTCGTCATTTTACTTTTTTGATAAACCGAAGGCTTATTGGGGTCTCGCAATGACGAAACCAGACTTTTTGGTCAACCCCAGGAAGCATGTCCATCATTTCAATCATTTTAAAATCACCGTTCAGACAATGAAATCTAACGAATCACTTTCCACCTTGTCCCGTCTGCAAAGACCACGATATACACGCCTTTCGGATAGCGGGACACGTCGAGCGTCGTTGCGCCCGCCGGGAGGATGCTTTCGTACAGCTTCGCGCCGCTGACGGCATAGACCGTTACCGGTTGTGCGCGGTCGCTCTTGATGTACAGGAGGCCATCGTGGATATAAACAGATGTTGGGGCGTCTATCGCTTCGTTGCCCACGCCCCCGCGGCTCAACTGGACAGGTACGGTGATGGCCGGTTCGACGATGGACGCGCCGCCGGGCGTCTCGAACAGGATGCTGTTCACGGAAATAGTATATGTACCTTTTTTCAGGCTATTATTAACGGTATAGGCGATATGCGCCAGTGTACCGGCCTCGCCTGCCCGTAACGCGCTCCGCAACGTTTTCGGTTTGATTTCAAACAGACATGCATTGTTTTCCTTCTGTGTGATTTTCAATTCAAATTTACCGTAATCCGCTGTCAGGCTTGTATTGGCTTTGTCTAATGTGAACCCTGACGGAAATTGTATCACAAACGAACCCACTG
>JAISJX010000269.1 GCA_031261145.1 Tannerella sp. | reverse complement strand
ATTTCCGGCACAATGAAAATGGCGTCTAATTTTCCTTTGGAAAGTTGCGTTTCCACATCAAATGTGCGGATAGTTTCCACCTCATTTCCAAAGAAATCTACGCGGTAAGGATATTCGTTTGAGTATGAAAAAATATCCATGATGCTGCCACGCATGGCATACTGCCCCGGCTCATATACATAGTCGGTCTGTTCAAAACCCAACGAATCGAGTACGTCGGAAACAAACATATTATCAACCTGTTCATTGACGCTTATTTTCAGCGTATTTTTCTGCAATTCATCCTTGGAAAGCACTTTCTCGGCCAGGGCGTCGGGGTAGGTCACAATGAGCAATCCGGGATTTTCATTTTGCAGGCTGCTAAGCACTTCCGTTCTCAGGATTTCATTGGCCGGGTCGGTATGGCCGTATTTGATATGGCGATGATAGGCGGATGGAAAAAAAAGAACCCGCTTATCGCCGGAGAGTTGCACCAAATCGTTGTAGAAATACCCGGCTTCTTCGAGGTCGTTCAGGATACACAAAAAACACCCTCCCCGCTTTGAAAAAAGCGAGGCAATCGTAATAGCTCCACCCGAACCGTTTAAGCCCTTGAGAAGCATGTTCCGGGGCTTCTCTTTCTCCAAAAGAGCGCTGATAGCATTTACCTGCGGGTGAACGGCGTACGCTACCAGTAAATCATGTATTTCCAACTATTGGCGATGTCTCAGCTTTGTCCGACAGAACCGGGACGCTCTCGTTAGACCGCCCCGGTTTATCTGATTTTAAATCTGTTATGCTTTGATGGATTTGATACCCGGCAATACGATTCCTTCGATGGCTTCGAGCAAAGCGCCGCCACCGGTAGAAACGTAGGATACCTTGTCCGCCAATCCGAATTTATTCACGCAGGCCACCGAGTCGCCTCCGCCAACCAATGAGAAGGCGCCGTTTTTGGTCGCTTCGGCGATGGCTTCGCCGACAGAGCGTGAGCCGTGCGTAAAGTTTTCAAATTCAAATACGCCCGTAGGGCCGTTCCAGAGGATGGTTTTTGACTGTTTGATAACATCGGCGTAAAGCGCTTCCGTTTTCGGCCCTATATCCAATCCTTCCCATCCGTCGGGTATTTTGTCCACATCGGCAAAAGCTGTTTGGGCGTCGTTACTGAAACTGTCGGCAATTTTGGCATCAACGGCCAATACTAAGTTTACGCCTTTTTCTTTAGCCCTGTTCACCAAATCATTCGCCAGATCCAGTTTGTCGTCTTCGCAAATGGAGTTGCCAATCTTGCCGCCGGCCGCTTTGGTAAAGGTATAAGTCATACCTCCGGTGATAATCAGGTTATCTACTTTGTCTAACAGGTTTTCGATGATTTCGATTTTGGAAGACACTTTCGAGCCGCCCATAATTGCGGTGAACGGACGGTTGATGTCGTTCAGCACTTTTTCGACGGCTATCACTTCTTTTTCCATCAGGTAACCGAACATTTTGTGGTCGCTATCGAAATGGTCTGCGATCAGGGCTGTTGAGGCATGAGCGCGGTGAGCTGTTCCGAATGCGTCATTCACATACGCATCGGCATAAGAAGCTAACGTTGCGGTAAATTCCTTCTGGCTTGCTTTTACGGCTTTTTTGGCGGCGCTTTTTTCTTCGTCGGTAGCGTCATCGGCCAGTCCGCGCGGTTTGCCTTCTTCTTCGGCGTAGAAGCGGAGGTTTTCGAGCAAGAGCGCTTCGCCCGGTTGCAGGGCGGCGGCCTTTATTTTGGCTTCCTCACCGGCGCAATCGCCGGCAAATTGGACATCGACGCCCAACAACTTCGACACGTGCGCCAAAATATGCTTTAATGAATATTTATCGGTAACGCCCTTGGGACGACCCAGATGTGAACCGATAATCACACTTCCTCCGTCGGAAAGAATTTTCTTTAACGTAGGAATCGCTGCACGGATGCGGGTGTCGTCCGTAATGTTGAAATTCTCATCAAGAGGCACATTGAAGTCCACTCTTACAAAAACTTTTTTCCCGGCAAAATTAAAACTGTCAATTGTTTGCATAATTCGTTATATAATAAATAATTTAATCTTCATTCTTGTTTCCTGTCATTGAAAAGGGATGCAAATATACAAAGAAATGGGGAACCGGCAAAAAGGGATGCCCAAAAAGTAACGTAAATTCTTTATAAAACGTCTTTCCGGGGATTTTTTGCCGGTTTCGTTATTCCGTCAATTTGAACCGCAGCCGCAACCGTCCATCGGCATAATCGTAGTTCAGCAGTTGGAAATGTCCTATTTCGGACGTGTTGGCGACGTGTTTGCCGATGCAGGCGCAGGTGTCGTAATCGCCGACACGCACGATACGCACGGTCTCCGAAACATTTTCGGGGAGTTTGCTCATATCGGCATAACGGGCGGCGTCCTGATGATTCATCAAGTCAATGATGACAGGCAAATGAAGGTCGATGATTTCATTCACTTTACGCTCCACTTCCGCCATTTGTTCGCCGGAAGGGGCTTCGGGCAACAGGTAATCGCATTTGGACTTTTTCCGCTCAATATGTGCGTTTCTTGAACGCCCGCAACCGAACATCCGCACCATCGTCTGGTTCAGGATATGCTCGGCCGTGTGCATCGGCGGGTATTCTTCTTTGTTATGTTCGTTTAAAATCTGTTCATCCATATTTTTATGTATTGCGCTCCGGCAGGTATTTTTAGAGGGGCTGACCAAAAAGGGTATTTTGCACGTCATTGCGAGGGCAAATCCCGAAGCAATCCATTAATAATCAATACTCTGGGTTGCTTCGCCTACGGCTCGCAATGACGAAACCAGACTTTTTGGTCAACCCCCTCTTATCTTCATTTCAGGCGTTGTCCGGCATGGGTGGAATCGGCGGCTCTTCGTCTGTTTTCTTGCCGTTTTTGCGGCGGGTTTCGCGGGCTTTGAGTTGCTGGTTGTAATACTGGTTCAGCCAGGTCAGTTCGTTGATTAGCGGGCGATAGTCCAGCGATTCATGGTAGTAGGCGCTGTATTCCAGGGCGTCGAAAAACTGCGTGAGCGCTTTGGTGCACGTCTTGCGTAGCAGGGCGACATCGATGCGTTCCTCCGCGCCTTTTTCTGCAATGAACTCGCCGAACAGGTTTTCGTATTCGCGACTGGCTTCAAACAACCGCTCCACGACCCGTGTCAGTCCGAAGGCGGCCAGCGCGTCCTGAATGGCGGGACTGGCCTGGATGTCGGCTTCGAGCATCAGCAGGCGTTCGGTCTCCGCCGCGCGGGAGGCTTTGGCGATGGTCAGGGCGGC
>JAISJX010000192.1 GCA_031261145.1 Tannerella sp. | reverse complement strand
ATAAGTTCAGTTTGGACGATTTTTCCATCAGTATGGAACAAGTGGTTACGCCGCAACGGACCAAGAATTGGGATGGGTCGGCAATTGCAGGTCACGTCTATGTTTCGAGCGGATATACGACGGTGAGTCCGATTTATAATTCAGTAACAGGGGTGGGAGATTTTTTCTCCCCCCCGTTTGTTGCCAACCAATTCAACCTGCAAGTCAATTTTACGGCAGATTCCACTCCCGTATCTGATGATGGAGGTATATGGAGTCTTTGGAGCAACGGGCTACGCTATGTCAGCGGTGAATGGCTTCCTCACAAAATCGTGAGGCAAGGTAAATATCACTACCGGGCAAACGGCAAATTGATATCGTTAGGCGTTACTACCGAATTGATACCACTCTTCGGTCAGGTTGGATTTATCGAAAAAATCACCATCCGAAACCGGACTGACTCTCCGGTGGAAGTGAGTTTGTCGCCGACGCTGGATCCCGGTGTGTCGGGTGTTGAGCCGCTCAACAATTGGGGATTTCGCGCTCCCTTGCGTAAAGTGGCGACGCCTCAACCCACAGCGCCCAATCGGTGGAGCAACGAAGAGGTCAACGTGGGTCTCTATGTCAATAACGGAAGCAACAGCATAAAACCGGGCGAGACCATGGTGGCTACCGTTACCGTTGTCATGGTTGAAAAAGACCGACAACTGCCGGAGAAAGTGAACGACCAAGCCTTGATAAAAACGGCTGTGGATGCCTGGGAAAAACGCTTGGCAACCTATACAAAAAATATCCCTGCCCTTACCAGCGATATAGCCGAATTGGACGATTATTACAAACGTTCCATACTCAGCGGATTGCTCTGTCTCTGGGAAAATCCCGCTTATGCCACCGACCCGTTTGTGGCTTCCCTGGGAATGAACGGCGGAGGTATTTGTACCTATTTGTGGGATACCGGATATGCGAATAATATCTTGGCAATGATGCTTGATACAAAATCGATGGATATAGCCAGAAAAATGGTCGAAATAGACTTGGAAAAGACCAATGCACTCGCACCCGGAGGTTTGGGAGTCGGAAACAGATATTCCTACAGCACCGTTGCTTTTACGCGGTTTATATCCGCCATTTTTAAGTTCTTCGGTCACAACAAGGATATGTTTGAATATGCCAAACGCTTGGTAATGACCGACGAAGCGATCCAACAACCCAATGGACTGATTGATTACGGTGTTCATGATAATATGTTGGAAATGTGGGGCACCGGATGGGAACATATTGTTGTCAGTCCGAACGCCGAACGAAGCTGGTGTTTGAACGAATTGGCGGAAATGGGCAAATATACGGGCGCAAGCGCCGAAGAGAGAAAAGACTGGCAGCAACAAGCCGACAAGGTTATTGCTGCGGTACGGAAAGAACTGTGGAGTGACGAAAAGCAATGGTTTGCTGCGCTCTATCCCGATGGATTCAAGGATTATGTCTATTCCATACAAGTGTATGACGCTTTGTGGGCGGGCGCTTGTACACCGGCTATGGAAAAAGCGCTTATCGCCGAACTGACGGATGCCGGTTTCCTTGGAAAATATGGAATAACCAGCGTGTCGAAAACGGATTCTCTCCATTATGAAGTTATGGATACGGACTGGTCGGGCGGCGGCGCTTATGTCGGCGACGGACCCGAAACAGCCTTAATCATGTACGAAAAAGGTTATCCCGAAATCGGCTGGGACATCCTGCGCCGTCATTTCTGGATGGGTCAGCAATGTGTTTACTACCCGCAGGAAACTTTCGCCGACCGTCCCTTGGTGGTGATTCATGAAGACGTCAACGAAATATCGGGACTTTGCGCTGCCAATGCGATACTGTTCGGAGTAATTGGTTTCCAACCGCAATACGACGGCACACTGAACATCCATCCCCAACTAACCGCCCCCGGCACAATTAACATCAAAGACTTTGTTTATCGCGGCAATACGATTGACGTAACCGTCTCCGCCAAGAGTTTGACGGTAATCAAAAACGGGAAAACGATTTATAAAGGGAAACCCAAGTTGGTGAAGATACTTTGAATTATTCCATATTAAATAAAAAAGCATGAGTACAAGAAGAGATTTTTTGAAGAAAACAGTAACAGCAGGTATAGGACTGATTGCTGCCCCAACAATTGTTCCGGCGTCGGTTTTCGGGAAAACAGCGCCCTCTAACCGGATTAACATCGGCGCCATTGGCGCCGGACGTATATCGCGCGAACACGATATGCCGGGCGTCCTGAAATACGATGATGTCCGTATCATTGCGGTAGCTGATTTGGACGCCAATCGTGTAGCGGACGCCAAACAGTACGTGGAAGGGTACTATACAGAGAAATTCAACAAACCCTATTCCGGCGTTACAACGTATGAGAATCACGTGGATTTGTTGACCAACAAAGATATAGATGCCGTATTAATCAGCACACCCGACCACTGGCACGCCAAAAATGCCATTGACGCAGTCCGGGCGGGAAAACACGTGTATCTGCAAAAACCGACTTCGTTGACGATTGCCGAAGGACGCAAAATGAGCGATGCCGTCAATGCAAACGGTCGCATATTGCAAATCGGAAGTCAGCAGCGTTCGATGGAACAGTTTCGTGTGGCTTGCGAATTGGTGCGCAACGGACGCCTCGGACAATTGAAAGAGATTGAAGTCCGGCTTCCGGGCGATCCTTCCGGCGGCAATCCGGAAGAAATGCCTGTCCCGAAAGGATTTAATTACGATATGTGGTTAGGTTCAACACCTTATGTTCCCTACACTGTTGACCGCGTACATCCGCAGAAAGATTTCGGCCGTCCGGGTTGGTTACGCTGCGAACAGTTTGGCGCAGGGATGATTACGGGTTGGGGCGCCCATCATTTTGATATCGTCCATTGGGCGATGGATAAGGAATATTCCGGTCCCGTAGAAATATACGGCAAAGCCGAATTTGCCTCCAACGGTTTATGGGATGTGCATGGTCTCTATGAAACGGAAATGCTGTACGACAACGGCGTGATTGTTCGTGGAATAACCGACACGCCCGAAAAACCGAACGGGCTGTTATTTACCGGTACGAAAGGCTGGTTGTTCGTCAGCCGCGGAAATTATGCCGCCTCAGCAAACGAACCGATAAGCACGAAGTCGCAGGCGCTTCAGGCTTCCGACCCCAAAATTCTGTCGCCGCTCGGAGAAGACGATATCCGGCTATATGTAAGTACCGACCATCATGGTAATTGGTTGGAAAGCATCCGCACCGGAAAGAAAAACATCACTCCGGCGGAAGTCGCCCATCGCTCCTGTTCTGCCTGCCTGTTGCAACACATCGCCATGAAACTGAACCGCAAACTTTACTGGGATCCGGTATTGGAACGGTTCAAAAACGATGATGAAGCTAATTCCATGATTTCACGTCCTCAACGGCCACCGTATAATTTTTGAGGATAATTAATTTAATTTGATATAAGATGAAAAGAATTTTATTTGCTGTAACAGCATTATTTTTAGTAAACTCGGTTTATAGCCAGCCTTTAGAGGTATCGGCTGTCAAAATCGGCAACCGTATTGATGTGAACATAATGGATGAGATTTTTACCAGTTACCGTTGTTATCCCGATGAGAAACATCCTTTCTTTTTTCCGGTAAACGGTCCGGTATCCGGTTCGAGCCTTACCTCCATGCGTAACAAATTGTATCCCCATCACAGTTCCATGTTTTTTGGCTGCGACATGGTAAATGGCGGTAATTACTGGCATGAAGGTTTTGAGCGGGGACGCATCATCTCATTGGGCGCCCGCATCATCGAAGCCGGAGGGAGTAAGGTTGTCATTGAAGACGAGTGTATCTGGAAGCGTCCCGACGCTGATGCTCCAATTATTGACCGCCGCAAAATAACCGTTTCTGCACCGTCCAAAGACCTGTATCAGTTAGACTTCGACATTGAATTGGAGATGTTGACGGATGTAACCATAAAAAAAACGAATCATTCGCTGTTTACCATCCGTTTTATCTCCGACCTTGCCGTAGCCCAAGGCGGAACGATGTTCAATGCCGAAGGGAAAAAAAACCAAGAGGAAACCAACGGAGTTGTATCTCCCTGGATGGATTATTATGGAACACTGAAAACCGGCACTGAAGGTATCGCCCTGCTGCAACATCCTTCCAATACCTGGTATCCGGAGCCGTGGCTTACGCGCGATTACGGATTATTCTCGCCTGCCACATTGCAATATCCGAAAGACGACAAAGAAACCGTCCTGAAAAAGGGCGAGAAAGTCAAATTCCGCTACCGCATATTGGTGCATGGCGGAACAACCGAACAGGCCGGAATCAGCAAATGTTTTGAACAATATAAAAATGAATAGAAGTTTATTATTATGGTCCCTGATTTTATTAGCCGAATCTTTGTTTGCCCAAAATCCGCTTATCCGGGACCAATTCACAGCCGACCCAACGGCAAGGGTTTTCGAGGGAAAGGTTTATGTCTATCCTTCGCACGATATTCCGAGTGTATCGGAACGGTTTAAAGACTGGTTTTGTATGGCGGTCTATCCTGTGTTTTCATCGGAGAATCTGGTGGAATGGACAGACCATGGCGTTATCGTCAGTCAGGATAAAGTGTCTTGGGTGGATTCGGATTCGTATAGTATGTGGGCGCCCGATTGCGTTTACCGCAACGGCAAGTATTATTTCTATTTTCCTGCCGTTCAAGACTCCACGATGGGAAATGGAAAAGACTATCGGGCAATAGGAGTGGCTGTGGCTGACCGACCTTTTGGACCCTTCGTTCCGGAGCCGGAACCTATAAAAGGTCTGAGCGGAATCGATCCCTGCGTGCTGATCGACCACGACGGGCAAGCATACATCTATTGGCAAGGCGGCGCTTTATGGATGGCTAAATTGAAAGAAAACATGCTGGAACTGGCTTCCGAGCCTGTTCCGGTAAGCGATTTGCCCGAAGGATTCAAAGAAGGTCCGTTTGTTTTTGAACGCAAAGGTAAATATTATTACACATTTCCATACGTACAAGACCAAACAGAAGCATTGGCTTATTCCATGGGCGACAGTCCGGAGGGACCTTTTGAATTTAAAGGAATTATTATGGATCAATCGCCCGCCCGTTGCTGGACCAACCATCAGTCGATTGTTGAATATAAAGATCAGTGGTACTTGTTTTATCATCACTTCGACCTTTCGCACAATTGGGACAAAACCCGCTCGATTTGTGCAGATTCGCTCTTTTTTAATCCCGACGGAACGATTCGGAAAGTTGTTCCTACCTTGAGAGGCGTGGGTGTAACCGACGCCAAAAAAGAGATTCAACTCGACCGTTACAGCCGGTTGAGCGACAAGGGAGCAGCAATTAAATTTCTCAACGACAATAACACTTTCGAAGGATGGAAAACGATATTAAGTGAAGCCGACGCTTATGTACAATACAACACCGTAGATTTTGGAAACAAAAAAATCAAAAAAATCAAAGCGCGGGTATCGTCGGTATCCGGAGGCGTTCTGTTGGTGCGGGTCGATGGATTAAACAGCCCGGTCGTTGCCCGAATCAACGTGCCCAAAGGAACTCAGTGGATAGAGGTCAATGCTTCGCTTTTAAAACAGCAGAAGGGGATTCACAATGTGTTTGTCTCGTTGGAGGGCGAGGGCAATGTTGAAATAGATTGGATAAGTTTTTTCACATCGCTGATTCATGCGGATGCCACTAAAACGCTTTATGTTTCAAAAGATATAATAGATTTTTACAAATAAAACGATTAATATTAAATATTAAACAAATAAACGCAATATGAAAGTTAAAATTCTGTATTTATCATTCTTTTTGTTTGTCGCTTTGACGGCAAATGCACAAAACGCTGTTTCCGTAGAAAACTTACGTTGTGAATACCTGAATAACCCATTGGGAATTGATATTCAACACCCCCGACTGAGTTGGGAAATCGGTTCCGTTGAGAATAATAAATCTCAGAAAGCCTATCAAATTTTGGTGTCGTCCGATGTCGCTTTGCTCGAAAAAGACAAGGCGGATGTTTGGGACAGTAAAAAAACAAATAGCAATCGCACCAACCAGATTGCTTATCTGGGGAAAACTTTGCAAGCCAATACGCTCTATTATTGGAAAGTGCG
>JAISJX010000147.1 GCA_031261145.1 Tannerella sp. | reverse complement strand
GTCATAGCAGCGCTATGATCTTCATTCCTGTCGGCATTGGCAGCCACATCGAATTTCCACTTACCGGCACGGGCGCGAATCACGTTGATTAACTCTTTCGCTGTTTTACCGGCTTGCGTATTTGCCCCCTTTACAGCGGCTTCGGCAGCTACGAAATAAAATTCCGAAAATTTAAGGATATTATACGGACGGGAACTGGCGATCTTATCATCGTTGTAAGATTTATCTTTGCGATAAGGGCCTAATTTCCAAAGGCCCGGATACACCGCACGGGAAATTTTCGTGAGGGGAAGTACATAATCCGCTCTGCCCGGCAGAACACCCACATTTTTATTGCTTTTGTAAATAGCATTGGAATAATCAATCGTACCCGGATCATTACCCAGGAAAGTGAGTATCGGCTCGTTGGGTTTTACCGGCAAAAAGTTTGCGTTGTAAAGTTCCGTTTCCTTACGGCCTGAATTCAGATACCATGTACCTCGATAAACGGAAGTAAAGGTGCCATCGAAGCGCGAGTCGGTGGTTTTATCGGCAAATGTGTTGGTAAATACGTTGATAGGAGTAGCCATACGCGCCCACATGCGGCTATAAGATTGCCCTGCCTGTACGGTTCTAAACATGGCGTCAACGGACGTCCAAGTGGTGTTAGTGGAGCTGCTCTTCAGTTCATGGAAATACCAGGTAACCATCCAAACGGCTTGGTTTTGTGCATCACCGCCATCCCAGCCGGTAACATTACTTTCGCTATATTTTGCGCTGTTTTCCGTATGATCCGCCCACAACATGATTTCTTTGTTTCGGTCGTTAGATCCTACATTCACATCGTAGAAAGTAGGTTGTAATTGATAAGGACCGGGATTGTTGATACCTTCCACCGACAAATCATAAGCTTGTTGAAAATACCATGCCGCATTGTGTCCATCCGGATCTGTGCGGTCGCTTGCCGGATAAGTTGGAATATTGTTCGGATTTTCGAGCCACCAAGCATAAGTGAGATAGGCTTTCGCTAAAGTGAGACGCGCTACATTTTTGGTTACCGTTCCTGTCCGTCGAGGATTTTCCGGCAAATCGGTTATAGCCTGTATCAGATCGGGAAAAACAGCTATGGTGTACACTTCGGGGACGGTGTTGCGTGCGGAAACGAGCGTAGGCGTTGTGTTGAACTCCAATACACCCCCTCCTAAATCCAAGGGAACGCCGCCAAAAGTCTGTGCCAGCAGGAAGTAGTCGAAAGCGCGGAAAAAGCGTGCTTCTGCAATAAGGGGGGCAGGCATACCGGCTTCCACACCATTCGTAATGATTCCGCTTGCCGTGTTGATGGCAGAGTAAGCGGAATTCCACAGAACGTCCCAACGGCTGTTGGAGGCATCGGGGATACCCAAGCCGCACAAATCGGCTGCGCGAAAGTTCCCATCGGCTTGATTGCCATACGTATATTCATCGGTACCGGTTTCGCAAGCATTGTAATAATACGGTTGCCCGTAAACCCGGCGTAAGTTTCCGTAGAGACCGGTCAAACCGCCTTCAATCCCTTTTTCTGTTTTGAAGAAACCGGGTTCAAATATCCCGCGAGGCGTTTCTTCCGTAATATCGTTGCATCCCATCAAGAAAATCAAAGAGGCGATGACGGTGGTTGATAAAAATTTATATATTTTCTTCATGATTATTAATTATTAAAAAGTTATATTGAGACCAATCAAATAGTTACGTGTTGTAGGAGTATTGAAAGCTACAACAGGGAATTTAGATACACTGGGATAAGTAGTATTCACCGCTTGATTTTCGTCACTAAAAGAGTTGCTTTCAGGGTCCATTCCCGATTCGGTATGATAGGGGGAGAAGAATACAAACGGGTTTTGAGCAGTAGCATAGATTCTCAATCTTTTAATTGCGGTCTTTTCCAACCATTTGGGACTAAAATTATACCCAAGCGTAATGGTGCGAATTTTAAGATATGAGGCATCAAAATAGGCAAGGGTATTTCCATACTTCGGATTATCACCGGAAGTTATGCCGCCCGGTCTGGGGTATTTGGCATCGCGGTTTTCAGGAGTCCAATAATCCACGTTTACATTGTTGTGTCGTCCGCTCAGGAAATTGAGGTAACTCGAAGTGCCGTAAAGGGAGGAAATGAGCGTTCCCCCGTTTTTGAATCCACCCACTATGCTCAAGTCAATGCCTTTATATTCCAAACGAGTATTGAATCCACCTTGGAAATCAGGATCCAGATCAAGAATTTGACGGTCATCGGCACCTATTATCCTTGCAGGAGTACCGTCGGCATTGAATTCGCCCGTATATTTCACTTTGATCATCCCCACATTTCCGGTTGGTTCCAGTTCTTTCAAATAAGGGTCGCCTTCTTGCCAAAGTCCCATTCGTTCGTAATCGTAAATTACATTGATCGGATGTCCGACAAACCACCAGTTGCCTTCATCTTTTTCTTGTCCTGAAGTAAGCGCCAACAACCGGTTGCGATTGGAATACAGATTGACGCCGGCTTCCCAGGTAAAACCATTCACATTGTCGAGAATCACGCCGTTCAACGTAAGCTCAAAACCCTTGTTTTCGGTCTCGCCAATATTTGCCGTATAACTGCCTACTCCCGTTGTACTGGGTAAATTCACCCGTAAAAGAATATCTTTCGTGTGTTGTCGGTAATATTCAAGCGTACCGGACAGGCGTTTGTTAAGCATACTGAAATCCAGACCGAAGTTCCATGTTTCCGTATATTCCCATCCCAGATTTTTATTGGGCAGTTCGGAAATATAATAACCATTTGAATAACTTGTATCGCCATCATCGCCAAAATTATAAGGGCGAGTACTTAAAAGTCCCAGTGTTTTGTATGGATCCACCGACTGATTGGACGTTTCTCCGTAACCGACACGTAATTTCAGCGAGTTAAGCCAATTTTGATTTTCCATAAAAGATTCGCGGTGAATATTCCAACCGGCAGATACAGCAGGATAGGTATGCCATTTATGTCCGGGAGCCAAGCGCGAAGAGGCGTCGGAACGGACGGCTACGCTCAGCATGTACCGGTCGTCGTAATCGTACATGATACGTCCCATATACGATAACAGACCATACACCTGATAATCTTGATTGTTTTTATCAATGGTAATTTCGCCTTCGCCGTAAGCCAGATTGTAGTATTGAAAATGGTCGGCAGGAAAATCTCTTACGGAAACTGCCGAACGGGTGTATTTTGTTTCCTCGGCAGAATACATTCCTACCACATTCAGCTGATGTTTGTCGGCAAAAGTATGATCGTAAGTCAATAAATTTTCGATGGCCCAATTCACCGTCTTCGTGTTACTGATCGAAGCAGCGGATTTGGCATTCGGATCCGAAGCATTCGTAGCGCCGATACCGGTGAAACCGCCGCCTCCGGCTTGACGGATGTTCAAACCGATATTCATACGATACTTCAAGCCTTCT
>JAISJX010000133.1 GCA_031261145.1 Tannerella sp. | reverse complement strand
ATCGAAAGTATCCTGAACGAGGTGTCGGACATGAAAGCAAAAGGCTATCATGAAGTCACTTTGCTTGGACAAAATGTAAATTCGTACCGGTACGAGGCGGACGGACAGACCATTGACTTTCCGCAACTGCTGGCGCGTGTCGCCGAAGAAGCGCCCGGTATGCGCATCCGTTTCACGACGTCACATCCCAGGGATATGAGCGACGAGACGCTGCATGTAATGGCCGCTCACCGGAACATCTGCAAACATATCCACCTGCCCGCACAGTCGGGAAGCTCGCGGATATTGCACGTGATGAACCGCCGTTACACACGCGAATGGTATCTGGAACGGATTGCGGCTATCCGCCGGATTATGCCGGATTGCGCCATCTCAACCGACCTTTTCTGCGGGTATCACTCTGAAACAGAAGAAGATTATGAAGAGACGCTTTCGCTGATGCGCGAAGTCGGCTACGATGCCGCGTTTTTGTTTAAATACTCGGAACGTCCGGGGACTTATGCCGCGAAACATTTGCCGGACGACGTGCCCGAAGATTTAAAAATAAACCGTTTGCAGGGATTGATCCAATTGCAGAACGAACTTTCCGAAGCCAGCAACCGCCGCGACATCGGGAAGACATTCGAGGTGCTGATTGAAGGCTTCTCCAAGCGTTCCCGCGAACAGTTGTTCGGACGCACCGAACAGAACAAGGTCGTCATCTTCGACAAACAAAATTACCGCGTCGGGCAATACGTCCGTGTGAAAATCGAAAGTGCGACTTCGGCTACTCTTTTCGGAACGCCCGTATAGATGCAAATTATCCAAAAGAAGAGGCGTATTTAGTTAATTATCCGTAACCGTATTTGCATTTCCGCAAAATATATCGTAATTTTGAGGCAATATTGGGGGGATAGGCGTTCTATTCGCCCTGCATTGTTATATATAAATGAAATTAAGACAAATGACAGAAAATAAAAAAGCGCCTCCTACATCATTTTTTAATTCCCGTCTTATTTCCATTATAAGCATTTCATTAGTATTGTTTTTAATGGGAACATTCTTTATAACCGGGTTATTAAGCAATGAGTTATCTGTCTATATGAAAGAGAATCTATCTTTTTCCATTGTCTTAAAAGAGAATTTGAGCAAAGGGGAGATTCAACAAATGCAAAAGAAGTTGGAGGCTTTACCTTTCATTAAATCGACGAAATATATATCTCAGGAGGAGGCGGCAAAAGAAATGGAAGCGGAACTGGGCGAAGATCCGCAGGTTTTTCTGGGTTACAATCCGTTTCATGCGGCGATTGAAATCAAACTGAAATCGGACTATACGAACGCCGACAGTATGCACGTGATTGAAAAGAAGCTGACTGCTTATGCCAACGTGTCGGAATTGCTCTACCAGAAAGAGATGATGCAAATCGTTAATAATAACGTCAAACGGATTGGTTTAGCGTTGTCGATCGTGATTATCATCTTGGTATTGGTGTCGTTTATGCTGATTAGCAATACCATCCGTTTGCTTATTTACTCTAAACGGTTCCTCATCTATACCATGCGGTTGGTGGGGGCAACACCGAACTTTATCCGGCGGCCTTTTATCCGGTATAATATCGTAAGCGGTTTTTTGGCCGGCATCCTTGCAATATTAATACTAAGCGGAACGTTATATTACGTACAGGAATCGTCCGGATTAGGTAACATTCTGCAATGGAACGATATATTCGTTGTCTTCGGAGTGGTTATGGTGGTCGGGATTCTGATGTCGGTGGTGGCGGCTTACTTTGCAGTGAACCGTTATTTGCGGATGGAAAGAGGGAAAATGTACTATATTTAATTGAATATTAATAAGATATAAAATATAAATTATGAATCATCGGGATTTTGCTTTTGGAAAAGAAAATTTTATTTGGATTGGAATTGCAATCGCATGTATCATTATCGGATTTGTACTGATGAGCGGCGGCAGTTCGAGCGACGGCATCTCGTTCAATCCGGCCATCTTCAGTAAACAACGTATCGTCGTTGCACCGGCGGTCACTATGGTTGGTTTTCTGCTGATGGTTTATGGCATCTTAAAAGGTGGCAAGAAGGAGGATAAAGAAGTAAGCGAATGAGTTGGATTGAGGCGCTTATCCTTGGTATCGTCCAAGGGTTAACGGAGTTTCTTCCGGTCAGCAGCAGCGGCCATCTGACTATTATCGGGACGCTGTTCGGGATGAACGGGGAAGAGAATTTGCAGTTTGCTATCGTTGTTCATGCAGCGACTGTATTAGCTACGATTTGCGTACTGTGGAGCGAGGTGGCGACGCTTTTCAAGGGGCTTTTTTCGTTCCGGTGGAACGCGGAGACACAAATGGTCGCAAAGATTTTGTTGTCGATGATACCGGTAGGCATTGTCGGGGTGATTTTTAAGAAGCAGGTGGAAGCGTTTTTTGGAAGCGGCATCTTATTGGTTGGGATTATGCTGTTAGTCACGGCTTTATTGCTGTTTTTCTCCAATTTCGCCAAACCGCGCCGGAAAGAAGGTATCTCGTTCAAGGACGCTTTCCTGATTGGCGTCGCTCAGGCTTGTGCGGTTTTGCCGGGTCTTTCGCGCTCCGGCACAACCATTTCAGCCGGATTATTGTTAGGCAATAAGAAAGAACAAGTAGCCAAGTTCTCCTTTTTGATGGTGATTATCCCCATTTTGGGAGAGGCGGTTCTTGATTTGCTGAAGGGAGACTTTACATCGGGAGCTACCGGGACGTCGCCGGCAGTTCTGTTGTGCGGCTTCGTTGCGGCGTTTATATCCGGGACATTGGCCTGCCGGTGGATGATTCGGTTTGTTCAAAAAGGAAAGCTGATTTATTTCGCATACTATTGTGCGATTGTCGGACTGGCAACCATTCTTTATTCGTGTTTGAAGTAAGATGATGGATTTTATCGAAGGAGAAATTCTTTATTTTAACAAGCCGCTGGATTGGACTTCGTTCGACTTAGTCAATAAATTCAGGTATAAACTTTCGCGGAAGCTGAAAGTAAAAAAAATCAAGGTGGGACATGCGGGGACGTTAGACCCGAAAGCCACCGGCGTATTGATCGTCTGCACCGGCAGAGCGACGAAACGGATTGATGAGTTTCAGTATCAGACGAAAGAGTATGTCGCTACGCTGAAATTAGGCGAGACAACGCCTTCGTTTGATTTGGAAAAAGAGGTGGATCAAACCTATCCGGTCGAGCATATCACCCGCGAGAAAACGGAAGAAGCGCTGGCTTCGTTCGTGGGAACGATCCGGCAGGTGCCGCCCGTCTTCTCCGCCTGTAAAATTGAAGGGAAACGCGCCTACGAACTGGCGCGGAAAGGTAAAGAAGTGGAGTTGAAAGCTAAGACATTGGTGATTGACGAAATAGAATTGTTGGAGTATGCCATGCCGGTGGTCAAAATACGGATTGTGTGCAGCAAAGGAACGTATATCCGTGCACTGGCGCGCGACATCGGTATAGCGCTGCAATCCGGCGCGTATCTGATTGCTTTGGAACGCACGCGCATCGGGGATGTGACATTGGATAAATGTATGTCGCCCGACGGGATTGATGATTTTTTGGAAGAAGTAATATAAAAAATAAACATAGAAAAGATGAAACTGTCTAAATTCAAATTTAATCTGCCGCAGGAACTGATTGCAACTCATCCTGCCCCACACCGGGATGAAGCCCGGTTAATGGTTGTTCATCGCGACACGAATGAGATTGAGCATAAAGTGTTCAAGGATTTAATCAATTATTTTGGTAAAGATGATGTGTTCGTGATGAATAACACCAAAGTCTTTCCCGCTCGCCTGTACGGGAATAAAGAGAAAACGGGCGCTAAAATCGAAGTTTTTCTGCTTCGTGAACTGAATCCGAACCTGCGCCTTTGGGATGTCCTTGTGGATCCTGCCCGGAAAATCCGTATCGGAAATAAGCTCTATTTCGGCGAAGACGAATCGATGGTCGCCGAGGTGATTGATAACACGACTTCCCGTGGACGTACGTTGCGTTTTTTGTACGACGGCCCTCATGAGGTGTTTAAGAAAGAATTGTACGCTTTAGGTGAAACGCCTATTCCAAAGTATATTAACCGTCCGGTTGAGCCGGAAGACGTCGAACGTTACCAGACGATTTACGCCACAGAGGAAGGCGCAGTAGTCGCTCCGGCTGCCGGTCTGCACTTCAGCCGCGAATTGATGAGGCGTCTGGAAATCAAAGATTGCAAGTTCGTCTATCTGACGGTGCATTCGGGATTAGGAAACTATCGCGAAATTGATGTGGAGGATTTGTCGAAACACAAAATCGATTCGGAACAGATGACGGTTAAGGCAGATGTGGTAGAGGCTGTTAATGCGGCCAAAGATAACGGACACCGTATTTGTGCGGTGGGTTCGTCCGTGATGCGCGCCATCGAATCGGCCGTCAGTACGGACAAACACCTGAAGGAATTTGACGGGTGGACAAATAAATTTATTTTCCTGCCCTACGAGTTCAGTGTAGCAAACGCCATGCTGACAAATTTCCACATGCCGCTCTCGACACTGCTGATGATGTCTGCCTCATTTGGAGGATACAGTCTGATTATGAACGCTTACCAGACGGCCATCAAAGAAAAGTATAAATTTTGCGCGTATGGCGACGCCATGCTAATTCTGTAATAACCGATGATTGTTTATCTGAGTTTGGGTTCCAATCTCGGAAACAGGCGAAAACAACTGATTACAGCAAGCGCTCTGTTAGCCGAAAGGGCGGGAGACATCCTGTCCCTTTCCGGTTACTATGAGACAGCGCCTTGGGGGTTCAGTTCGGAACATCCGTTCCTGAATGCGGCTCTCAAGTTAGAAACGACGCTGGCGCCCCCGGAGTTACTATCCGTCACACAACAGATTGAACGGGAACTGGGACG
>JAISJX010000055.1 GCA_031261145.1 Tannerella sp. | reverse complement strand
TAGATGGAATCAAGGGCAATGACATTGATGTCCGTATTCAAGGGGTCTGCGTTTTCCTCTGCCGGCACATAACCGCGTCCTTTGTTGATTGTCAATTCCATGTGGAATGAGGCTTTGGGGTCGAGGTGGCAAATTTGCTGATTGGGATTCAATATTTCAAATCCGGCAATCTGTTTACCTATATCACCCGCCCTGAACACGTCGGTTCCGGAGACGTGGATGTTGACTTTTTCAATTTCATCGTCATCGGTGGTGCGCTTGAACCGTACCTGTTTCAGATTCAGGACAATATTGGTAACATCTTCAAGAACGCCCGGAATGGATGCAAATTCATGATTTACCCCGTCGATTTTCAACGAAGAAAAGGCATACCCTTCCAATGACGACAAAAGGATACGACGCAACGCATTACCGATGGTAATACCGTAGCCTGGCTCCAACGGGCGAAATTCAAATTTCCCGTGAAAACTGTCGGTTTCCAACATCAAAACTTTATCTGGTTTCTGAAATGTTAATATAGCCATAGGGTCATTATTTAGAGTACAATTCTACAATCAATTGTTCCTTAATGTTTTCCGGAATATCCGTGCGTTCGGGGAGATGGAGCAATTTTCCACTCAGGGAATTTTGATCCCACTCTATCCAGGGATATTTACTGTGGTTGAAACCGGATAATGCGTCAGCAATGATTTCTAAGGATTTTGCTTTTTCCCTTACGCCGACTAACTGTCCGGATTTAACAGAATAAGAAGGTATGTTGACAACTTTTCCATCTACGACTACATGACGGTGTGATACCAATTGACGGGCTGCTGCACGCGTAGGCGCCAGTCCGAGGCGGAAAACCACATTATCCAGGCGGCTTTCCAGTAATTGCAGTAACACTTCGCCGGTGATGCCTTTCGAACGGGAAGCTTTGTCGAACATATTTCTAAACTGTTTTTCCAATACGCCATAGGTGTATTTTGCCTTTTGCTTTTCCCGCAACTGAATACCGTATTCGGAAGTTTTCCGTTTCCGGCTATTTCCATGTTGTCCGGGAGGATAATTTTTTTTCGAGAGCACTTTGTCTGCACCGAATATCGCTTCCCCGAATTTACGGGCGATCTTTGTTCTTGGGCCTGTATATCTTGCCATTTTTGTTTATTTTTTAACGTTCAACTAAATCTTCGAACCATGCAGCCGCGATTGCGAGAGGATGAAATGCAATCTATTCATGAATTCTCCGGATTCATATAATTATTAATTACACTCTTCTTTTCTTGGGCGGACGACAACCATTATGCGGTAACGGAGTAACGTCAACGATTTCAGTCACTTCAATACCTTTGCTGTGAATCGTACGGATCGCCGATTCACGACCGTTGCCCGGCCCTTTGATATACACTTTTACTTTTCGTAAACCTAAATCATAAGCCACTTTCGCACAATCCTCCGCGGCCATCTGGGCGGCATAAGGAGTATTCTTCTTGGAACTGCGGAAGCCCATTTTACCTGCCGACGACCAACTGATGACTTGTCCGTCACTGTTGGCCAGCGACACAATGATGTTGTTGAAAGATGAATGAATATGAGCTTGGCCATAAGCGTCCACTTTCACTTTTCTCTTTTTTGCTGCGACTGTTTTTTTTGCCATGTCAATTCTTATTTAGTAGCTTTTTTCTTGTTTGCAACTGTTTTCTTCTTTCCCTTGCGTGTACGGGCATTGTTTTTCGTGCTCTGTCCTCTCAACGGCAAGCCGATGCGATGACGCACGCCACGATAGCAACCGATGTCCATCAGACGTTTGATATTCAACTGGATTTCCGAGCGAAGATCGCCTTCCACCTTAAACTCGTTGCCAATCACTTCGCGAATCTTGGCGGCCTGTTCGTCCGTCCAATCCTTGACCTTGATATTCCGGTCAACACCCGCTTTCGCTAAAACAGAGTTTGATGCGCTTCGACCAATTCCGAAGATATAGGTCAGCGCTATTTCACCTCTTTTGTCTTGTGGTAAGTCCACACCAACTATTCTTATCGCCATAGTATCTGATAATTATTATTATTCTATCAATTACAATTCAACCCTGACGTACTTTAAACTTAGGGTTCTTTTTATTAATCACATACAAACGCCCTTTGCGTCTTACGATTTTACATTCGGGGGTCCGTTTCTTCAAAGATGCTCTTACTTTCATCGTACTATCCTTTTTTATTTATTAGTTTTCTTATTTATACCTAAACGCAATTCTACCTTTGGACAAATCGTATGGCGACATTTCCACCCGTACCTTATCGCCGGGAAGGATTTTAATGTAATGCATACGCATTTTGCCCGATATATGGGCGGTGATTTCGTGCCCGTTTTCCAGTTCCACACGAAACATCGCATTCGACAGCGCTTCCACTATCACTCCATCTTGTTCTATTGCAGCTTGTTTGGCCATATTTATATTTCTTTTCCTACTATCTCTTCTACATAATCAAACGATGACAAAATCACCGGTCCACCCGGACATATTGCGATGCAGTGTTCAAAATGCGCCGAGCATTTCCGGTCTTTGGTACGTACCGTCCAGCCGTCATCCTCGGTTCTTACGTTCTTACTGCCCTTATTTATCATCGGTTCAATACAGATACACATGCCGTTCCGTAACAACGGACCGCAACCTTTCCGCCCATAATTAGGGACTTCCGGGTCTTCATGCATTTTCCGTCCGCAACCGTGTCCGACCAGTTCGCGTACCACCGAATAACCCCGCGCTTCGCAATAGCTCTGAACGGCGTTACTGATGTCGCCGACCCGGTGACCGGCTGTCGCCATACGAATGCCTTCATACAACGACTCCTTGGTTGTGCGCAACAATTGCCGGGTTTCCGCTGAAACCTCTCCAACGCAAAAAGTATATGCCGAATCGCCCACAAATCCATTCAACACCGTTCCGCAGTCAATGGAGATTATATCCCCGTCTTTCAGCACTGCTTTCGCGGATGGAATGCCATGTACCACCTGCTCGTTGACGGAGGTGCAAAGCGAGTTTGGAAATCCTCCGTATCCTAAAAAAGCCGGTACCGCGCCATGGTCGCGTATGAACGTTTCCGCTATCTGATCCAGTTGAAGGGTGGAAATTCCAGGCCGGACATGTTTTGCCAATTCGCCCAACGTCCTTCCGACCAATTGATTCGCCTCTCTCATCAAGGCGATTTCTTCATCTGTCTTCAGATAAATCATTTCAATATGCGACCGCTCCCGATCGCCCTTTAATTCTTCCCGATTTCAACAAACCATCGTAATGACGCATCAATAAATGGCTTTCAATCTGTTGCAAGGTATCCAGCACAACGCCCACCAGAATCAACAAGGAAGTACCTCCAAAAAACTGGGAGAACTGCATACTGACTCCTGCAA
>JAISJX010000459.1 GCA_031261145.1 Tannerella sp. | reverse complement strand
ATAATCAGGTAATGCGGTTCAAATTCTTCCAGTTCCAGAATCACCGATTCCACTTGCGACGGGAATACATTCACACCCCTGATAATCAGCATGTCATCGCTGCGTCCGAGGATGCGACCCATACGAACGGCTGTCCGTCCGCAACGGCATTTCTCGTATTGCAAAAAGGTCAAATCGCGCGTACGGTAACGGATCATCGGCATACCTTCCTTCGTTAAGGTGGTGAATACCAACTCGCCGGACTGACCGTCCGGAACGGGTTCCAACGTTTCCGGGTCAACGATTTCCGGAAAGAAATGGTCTTCCCACAAATGAGTGCCGTCCTGATATTCACATTCGCCTCCCACGCCCGGGCCGCTGATTTCGGTCAGTCCGTAGATGTCATACGCTTTGATGCGCAGTTTATCTTCCAGTTCCTTCCGCATGTTTTCCGTCCAGGGTTCGGCTCCGAAAGCGCCGACTTTCAACTTAAATTCTTCTATCGGAAAACCCGATTCACGGATGGCTTCCGCCAGATACAGCGCATACGAAGGGGTGCACGCCAAACCGTTGGCGCCGAAATCATGCATCAACTGTATCTGTTTCTGCGTATTTCCACTGCTCATCGGAATCACGGTTCCGCCAATCGTCTCCACGCCGCCATGAGCGCCCAATCCGCCGGTAAAAAGGCCGTAACCGTATGACACCTGAACGATGTCATTTTTGGTAATGCCGTATGCCGTCAAACAACGGGCAACGCCTTCGTTCCACACACTCAAATCCTTGCGCGTATATCCCACGACAATCGGCCGGCCTGTCGTACCGGATGAAGCATGTAAGCGCACAATCTCCGACATCGGCACTGCCATCAGGCCGAACGGATAATTATCCCGCAAATCTTGCTTGACCGTGAAGGGTAACTTCACAATGTCATCAATTGATTGAATATCATCGGGTGTAACTCCTGATTCCTGCATTCTCCGCCGGTAAAAGGGGGTATTGTGATATACATGTTCCACCACGTTTTTCAACCGGATTGACTGCAGTTTTCGCATCTCTTTCCGGGACATACATTCCATTGTATCATTCCAAATCATATCTCACTTCAATTTTCCATGTTTAAATTGACTACAAAACTACAATTTATATTCGACATACAATGCACTTTTTGAATTTTTGCAAAAAAAAAAATAGAATATCGGGTCTGAACCCGTGGATTTGAGATATTGTTTTTATCTTTGCACTTCTAAATAGATAGAAAGAAACAGATGTAACCTACATTATTTGTACTTGCGGCCGGTATGGGAAGCCGCTATGGCGGATTGAAACAATTGGATGGCTTGGGGCCTAATGGCGAAACGATTATGGACTATTCCATTTACGACGCGATCCGGAGCGGATTCGGTAAAGTGGTCTTTGTCATCCGCAAAGATTTTGAAGCTGATTTCCGCGTGAAAATTTTGAGTAAATACGAAAATCATATCCCCGTTGAGGTTGTTTTCCAGTCATTAGACAAAGTGCCTGAAGGATTTACCTGTCCGGAGGAGCGCACCAAGCCCTGGGGTACGAATCATGCCGTGCTGATGGGGAAGGACGTCATCAAAGAGCCGTTTGCCGTTATTAATGCGGACGATTTCTACGGACGCGACAGTTATGCCGTGATCGGCGAGGCGCTGACGCAACTCGCCGGAAAGGGAAACAACTATTGCATGGTCGGTTTTCGTGTCGGCAATACGCTGAGCGAGAGCGGTTCGGTGGCGCGTGGCGTCTGCGAAACCAACAGCGAGGGCTTTCTGACCTCCGTCGTCGAACGTACTGCCATCGAACGTATCGACGGAAAGATTCAGTTCACGGACGAAAACGGCAAAGTCATTGTGCTGGGAGATACTACGCCGGTTTCCATGAATATGTGGGGCTTTACGCCGGATTATTTCGCCTACTCGGAGGACTATTTCAAACAGTTTTTAACGGCCAACGAAGGCAACCTGAAAAGCGAATTTTTCATTCCGCTCTTGGTGAACGACTTAGTGACAAGAGGCGTCGCCCAAGTGAAAGTATTGGATACGACCTCGAAATGGTTCGGTGTGACGTATGCCGCCGACCGTCAGAGCGTGGTGGATAAAATTCAGGCGCTGATTGATGCGGGAGAATATCCTGCAAAGTTATTTTGAGATAAAAATTCACGGATTCCAACATTCAAAGATTGATCGAGATGAAAAAAAACGTATTCACAGGGCTTATATGTCTCTTGCTTATAGGCTGTTTTCAGGGATATTCGCAGGAAAAAGAGACGCTGGTGCTGATTGAAACCGACCTGGGAAAAATCAAGGTGAAATTGTATAACGAAACGCCCCTGCATCGTGATAATTTCATCAAATTAGTGAACGCCAATCAATATGACGGCTTGCTTTTCCACCGGGTCATCAAGCAATTCATGATACAGGCGGGCGATGTGACGTCGAAAGATGCGCCGGCCGACCGGAAATTGGGCGACGGGGATTTGGATTACACCATCCCGGCCGAGATTGTTTATCCGGGTTTTTTCCACAAGCGCGGACAACTCTGCGCCGCCCGCACCGGCGATGACGTCAACCCGGAAAGAGCGTCCTCGGCCACCCAGTTTTATATCGTAACCGGCAAGCATTATACGGAAAGGGAGTTGGATAAAATGGAACAGGAGAGGAATATCCAACTGACCCCCGAACAACGCCAGGCATACATGATTGACGGCGGAGCGCCGCATCTGGACGGCACGTATACGGTTTTCGGCGAAGTGGTCACAGGGATAAAAGTAGTGGATAAAATCCAGTTTGTGCCTGCCGACGAAAACGACCGTCCCCTGAAAAACGTCAAAATCAAGTCAATGAAAATTGTAAAGAAATAGGAGACAAAAAAGCTATTTTGTATCATCAAGCATCTTTGAATAGAATAATGTATCGCTACCGGACAGTATGTATATGGACAGGCTTTCTCTTGATGAGCGTAAGCGGGTTCTCGCAGACGGACACCCCCCCGAATATCAAGATACAAGTCCCCAAAAGCTATCGTGCCGATTACGTGGACGGTAACGATACCGTTATCATGATTCATCTGCCGGATATATACGTTTTTCCCGAACTCAAGTTTAAAAACGAGAAAGAACGCCAACAGTATGACAGACTGGTTCGCGACGTAAAAAGAACCTTGCCCTATGCCAAAATGGTCTATGATACGCTGATTGAGACGTATGAATACATCGAAACGCTGCCGGACGACAAATCGCGCGAAGCCCACCTGAAACGGATGGAGAAAGAACTGTTCAAGGAATACAAGCCGGAATTGAAAAAACTGACCCTCTCGCAAGGGAAATTACTGATTAAGCTGATTGACCGCGAATGTAATCAATCCAGTTACAAGCTGGTCTCCGCCTACCTGGGACGTTTGCGTGCCGGATTCTGGAACATGTTCGCCGGTTTGTTGGGCGCCAGCCTGAAAAGCGAATACGATCCCAAAGGAAAAGACTCCCGGACGGAACGCGTCGTCCTGCTCGTCGAACACGGACTGCTCTGAGATGCTCCGTTTGCCGGTGGTGACATAGCGCCTCAAAAAAAGAGTTAGCCTGCTTCTGCTTTTTGTATGAAATAATTGTTCAGTTCGGCAATGGCTTCCGGCGAATTGTTCTGATCCATTTTGATGAGGCCTTTTTCCAAAAGAATAATCCGGTTGGAAATTTCGGTCGTATAATTCAGGTTGTGACTGGATATAAGCACTG
>JAISJX010000414.1 GCA_031261145.1 Tannerella sp. | reverse complement strand
TAAACCTTTTTTCCCGGCATTTGTAATGATTTCAATTACGGAGAGTTGCAACCTCGCCTGTAGCGGGTGTTGGGTTTCGGCGGGAGGCAAAAAATCGCTTACCCTGAAGCAATTGGACGGCATCATTGCGGAGTGCAAAAAGAAAGGTTCGTATTTTTTCGGGATTTTAGGCGGCGAACCGCTGATGTATAAGGGATTGTTGGATATAATCGCCAAACATTCGGACTGTTATTTCCAAGTGTTTACGAACGGTACATTGCTGACGGAAGAGATAGCGATGCAGTTTAAAAAATTAGGGAACGTAACGCCGCTTATCAGTATTGAAGGGCTTAAAGATGAGAGCGATATACGGCGCGGCAAACAGGATGTCTTTGAGCGGACGTTGAACGGCGTAAGGGCTTGCCGGAAAGCGAAACTGATTATCGGCGCGTCGGCAAGTATCTGTAAAAGCAATTACAATGACTTGGTAAACAGAGCTTATCTTGATTTGCTGGCAAAAGAAGGCGTACATTATTTATGGTACTACATTTATCGTCCGGTGGGAGCGGAATCAAACATAGCGAATGCATTAGACAAAGCGCAAATCCGTGAACTCCGCCGGTTTATCGTGGAACAGCGACGGGATGCGCCCCTTCAAATCGTAGATGCTTACTGGGATGATAAAGGTAATGCGCTGTGTCCTGGAGCGGTAGGTATAAGTCACCATATCTCGCCTGCGGGAGCGGTGGAGTTTTGTCCGCCAATGCAGATGGCGAAGGATTTTCTCAATGAGGATGCGTCTAACCTGAGTGAGATATTTGAAAAATCAACCTTTCTGGAAGACTTCCGGAAAGTGACGGCGCAGATTTCGAGAGGCTGCATCATTCTGGAAAATCCGGAACTGATGGTTCGTTTTCTCGAACAGCAAGGGGCAATCGATTCTACAACAAGAGGTTCAGTATTGGAGGAGTTTAAAAAGATGCACGTTTTGGCAGGACATTCGATGCCGGGAGAGGAAATTCCCGAACAGAATGCGATCTACCGTTGGGTGAAGAAAAATTACTTTTTTGGATTTGGCGCCTATGGATGATGTAGCGGTAGAAAAAAAAGCTATCTATACGGTTCCTCAGTCGTTTACGGAGAGAATGCGTTTGCGGGAAATCATCGCCGGTTCTGTTGGCGGGTATTCCCTTACACCGCCTTTGTCCGTTCGCGATTTGTCTGAACTTTCAGAGCGACTTATCAAAGAAAATCATCTTGACGGAAGGCTGAAAGGATGGCTTATGGTGGAGATTCATAACTGTGTATGGAAAGAAACGGTCGCTTCTATCCCGTATGAGAAACGGATTCTGTTACTCCCGCAATGCTTGAGTAATTCAGCCGGATGCAAGGCGCAAATCGACGAATTGGGTTTGTTGTGTTACCGTTGCGGCAGTTGTTCTATTCCTGATTTACAGGACAAGGCGGAAAGCTTAGGCATGATAAGCATTGTGGCGGAGGGATTTACTTCGGTTATCGAACTGATTGAGAGCGGTGTCGTAGAGGCAGTGATTGGCGTGGGTTGCCTGGATTCGCTCGAAAAAGCATTCCCGCTGCTTATCAACCATGCTGTACCGGGAATGGCTATCCCGCTTAATCTGTCGGGATGCAAAGATACACAGGTAGATACGTCGTATGTGGACGATTTGATGTGTATGTATTCGCCTGAACGGAAATGGATGCTTGACTATGAATCGATTAGTACGAATATCAAAGAATGGTTTTCGGATGAGCCATTGGCGGAAATTCTGGGAGCGAACGGCGATGCTACAGCGGCTATCGCTTGCGAATGGCTGTCGGGGGATGGAAAACGCTGGCGTCCATTTCTTTTGGTCTCCACCTATATGGCGCTGACGGGGGAAGCAACGATTCCGGATGAGGTACGGTTGGCGGCTATCGCGGTGGAATGTTTTCATAAAGCATCGCTTGTACACGATGATATTCAAGATAATGACGGTTTTCGTTACGGGAAACAGACGGTTCATTCGGTGTATGGCGTCCCTGTCGCTATCAATGTCGGGGATATCCTGTTGGGCGAGGGCTACCGGATTCTGTCGATGTGTAATAACATGGAATTGATGCGGACGGCGGCGGAAGCCCATATCCGCCTTTGCCGCGGGCAGGGAATGGAGTTGCTTTGGACTCGCAAACCGCAGGAATTGACGATGGATTATGTGCTGGAAATATCCCGCAACAAGACGGTTCCGGCTTTCGAGGTGGCGCTGGTTTTCGGGGTGATTTGTGCAGGCGGCAACCAATGGATGCGCAGGCTTTTACACGATTATTCGGAGGCGCTGGGTATTGCGTATCAGTTGAATGACGATTTAAAGGACTTTGAGGAAGATGTTCCCGGTTCATTGCGCCCGTCGGCGGTGCTGGCGGCGTTATCCGAACAAAATGAACGGAACGGAGACCAAAAACCTTTTGAAAAAGAGGCTATTCAACAGGCGATTGAGCGAGTCGGGAAGATGGCGGAAGATTACCGGCAACGGGCGATTGATTCGTTAAAGTCATTGGACATTATGGAAATGAAAAGGCTACTGTTCCGGGTGACGGAACGTATCCTAAAACATTAGTTAATAAGAAAGAAGTAAGCAAAGAATGAAAAAAACAATATCCATAAGAATGATGGAGGCTTTACGCAGGGGCAGGAAAAAACTCGGTAAAGAGGCTCAGGAACGGTTGAGAGATTATATTAAATCTCAAATGATTGACCGTGCGTTCTTTATGGATAAAAGCGGACGGGAAGATATTTATTATACGGCTTTCGGGTTGATGCTTGCGTATATGTTTGGTGTAGAGGTAGATTTGGAAACAGTCAATTTAAGACTAAGGAAATATGATGAAAAGGGCGAAGAAAAACAGGATTTAATCCATTATGCAGCATTTGTACGTTGTGTGATGTTGGCGGAATTGCTGGGGAAACACGAACTTCGGATGGCAGCCAAACAGTTTTTTTCTTTTGGAAAGACAATAGAAATACCTATTTTTGCGACGTTTCCGCATAATGATCGCCTGACGCCCTATTCACGGTTTGTCGAACTGTCATTGAAAGAGGATACAGGCATGAAAATGAGCGGGAAAGAGCAGATAATTGAATCGCTTGGAGATTATAAAATCCAGGGCGGCGGTTATTCAAATATAGCGGGCGGATGTTCGGCGGCAACCAATGCGACGGTGGCGGCGCTGTTTGTGAAAGGGCAATTAGCCGGTTATGAGGCAAATGAAGATGTAAAGAGCCTGTACGATTCACAAACAGCGTCGGGCGGTTTTTTAGCGGCGGAGCAAACGCCTCTGCCAGACTTGCTTTCGACAGCAACGGCGTTGTTTGCGCTTTCAAGTTATGGAGTGACGCCGAAGGTTCATGCTGAGCCGTTTATTGAGGCGCACTGGTTGGAATCGGGCGGTTTTTCGGCTACGGTTATGGAGGAGAACAGTGATATTGAATATACTTTTTACGGAATTTTAGCTTTGGGAACATGCTGAATAATACACATATAGAAGAAATGATTGACGTCCTTAGCAAACAGCTTAAAGACAAACGGACGGCAGGAGGTATCTGGAGGGGAAAGCTCTCGTCGAGTGCTATTTCTACGTCAGTGAGCATATTTGCACTGTATATGATTGATAAAGAATTGTATGCAGCACAGATACAAGGCGGTGCGCAATGGCTTTGCGAAGCCATGCGGTCGGATGGATCGTGGGGCGATTCGCATGAAAGCAAGCCGAATATGACGGCAACCCTTCTTTCGTATGCATCCCTTTTTGCGCTCGGAAAAGCGCCTGAAGAAACCAAAACATACCTGACCGGCAAACTGGGCGGCGTCACGGACGAACAGATTATCAAAGGAGTACTTGCCTATTATGGGAAAGACCTTACTTTTTCCGTTCCGATATTGGTTATGTGTGCTTTAGCGGGTGTTATTGCTGATTGGGAACGTATTCCGCAGCTACCTTTTGAATTGGCGATTCTGCCGCAACGTTTTTTCCGGTTTTTACGCTTACCGGTTGTCAGTTATGCGATTCCGGCGCTTATCGCGGTGGGGCTTCTGCGCCATAAAAAGGGGAAAAAGCATTTGCTTTATGGTGTGCGGGAAGCGCTTATCGGAAAGTCGTTGAAGGTCTTGGCGAAATTGCAACCGGCGAACGGCGGTTTTTTGGAAGCGGCGCCACTGACGGCGTTTGTAGCGATGTGCATGAGCGGTGCAGGATACCGGGAACACGCGGTTACACAAACAGCCGCTAAATTCCTGATAGATACGGTAAGGGCTGATGGCGCGTGGTCGATCGATACAGACCTTGCCTGTTGGGTGACGGCTCTTAGTATCAAGGCGTTGAATGAAGATATATCGGATGGCGACCGCAAATCACTGTTGGAGAGCGTAAAACGTAGTGCATTTACTTTTAAGCATCCCTTTACGGGCGCTAACGCAGGCGGTTGGGGCTGGAGTGACTTGCCGGGGTCCGTTCCCGATGCCGATGATACGGCGGGAAACCTGATTGCGCTTCATATTTTGCAGGATGGTCAATATTGCCCGGAAGCAGAGAAAGGGATTGAATGGCTGTTGGATATGCAAAATAAAGACGGCGGGATTCCAACGTTCTGTAAAGGCTGGGGCAAACTGCCTTTCGACCGCAGTAGCCCGGACATTTCGGCGCACAGCCTGATGGCTTTTGAATGTTGGCGCGGCGTTCTTAACCCGGAATTGCAACGGAAATGCAGGAAAAGTATCCGCCGCTTACTCCTGTGGATGCAGAAAACGCAGGTTAGAGACGGCTCATGGAATCCACTGTGGTTTGGCGATCAGGACGCGCCGGACGAACATTCAACGGTTTACGGAACGGCTGTAGCAGTCGAGCATCTCAGTATTTCAAAACATCCTGTTGCACAGGCTATTTCAGCGAAAGGCATCCAGTATCTTATCGCCTCGCAAAACGAGGACGGCGGATGGGGCGGCGCAAAAAATCTGCCCTCAAAAGTGACGCTGACGGCACGCGCCCTGAGCGCGCTTGCCATATCGTCGGATACCAACTGTGACGTTATTGATAGCGGAGTGGAATATTTGTATAAACACTTCAGGGACGGAACATTGTTTCGACCCGAACCTATCGGGTTGTATTTCTCCCGTTTATGGTATTCCGAAGATTTATATAATATTACGTTTGTGTTGAGTGCATTGAAAAATATTTCCAATATAATAAACTATGAATAAAAAGAATTGTCTAATGGAGACCGGAAATCATTTCAAAAAACGGGGCGAAACCGATAGGCCATACAAATCGGTAAACAAATAAAATAGTAAGAAAATGAAGAGATTAACATTCAAAACATTTTTTCTGGGGATGTTTCTGCTGGCCGCAATAGTATCGCAGGCGCAGGATGTCATTCAATGGAGAGGCGACCGCACAGGTATTTACAAAGAAACCGGGTTGCAGAAATCATGGGCGGCTGAAGGGCCGCAACTGCTGTGGCATTACGACGGATTGGGCGAAGGACATTCGTCTGTCGCCATTTCGTCCGATAAGATTTATGTGCCGGGAATGACCGATGGCAAAGGCTACGTCTATGTACTCGACTTTGACGGTAAGATTCTGAAAAAGAAAGAGTACGGCGGAGAATGGAACAGCAGCTACAATGGGACGCGCGGAACAATTACCGCCAACGAAGGAAAATTGTATCTCATCTCCGGAGTATGCGATATCGTCTGCCTCGACGAAAAGACATTGGATATTGTGTGGAAAAAGAATATGATGACCGATTTCGGCGGCGAAAACATCACGTGGGGCATTTGCGAATCGCCGCTTATCGTAGGCGAGAAATTGATTGCGTCCCCCGGTGGAAAACAGCATAACGTCATCGCCCTGAACAAGAATACGGGTGCGCTGATCTGGAGTTGTCCGGGAGAGGGCGACCTTTCCGCCTACTGCTCGCCTGTCTATCTGAGCGACCAGCAAACGCCGCAGGTCGTCACTATGATGGCAAAACATATCATCGGAATTGATATTGCCACGGGCAAAAAACTCTGGTCGTTCGAGAATATCAACCGCCACGGCGTACACCCGAATGTGCCGGTGTACGGGGGCGATAACACGCTCTTATGCACAAGCGGATACGGCAAAGGTTCGGTGATGCTCCGGCTGAAAGACGGCGGGCGCAGCGTGGAAAAAGTGTGGGATGCACCGTTGCTTGATTCACGTATCGGAGCGATGGTGAAAATCGGAGACTATGCGTATGGCTCAGGCGATAGCAACCGTTTCTGGTTCTGCGTCGATTGGAAGACCGGTGAAGTGAAATACAAGGAAAATACGCTGGGCATCGGGAATGTGATTGCCGACGACGGCAAACTGTATTGCTACAGCGAAAAGGGCGATTTGGCGCTGGTAAATATCACCCCGGAAAAATTTGACATCGTCAGCAAGTTTCCCATTACGTTGGGCACAGACCAACACTGGGCGCACCCGGTCATCTATAAAGGCGTTTTGTACGTGCGGCATGGCGATACGCTAATGGCTTATAAAATCAAATAATTACATTTAATCAAATGAGAAATTTAGAATTAATCTTCTTTTTGTTGATAGCGCCAAGCCTGTTGTTTGCACAGGAAAATTCGCAATGGCGCGGTAAAAATCGCGACGGTATCTATACCGAAACCGGGTTGCTGAAAAAATGGCCCGACGAAGGCCCGAAACTGAACTGGAGTTACGACGGCCTGGGCGAAGGACATACCTCTGCCGCCATTGCCAATGATAAGATCTACATCACGGGAATGACTGACAGTACGGGTTTTCTCTATGTTTTTGACCTGCAAGGCAAACTGTTGAACAGAAAATCGTATGGATTGGAATGGAATGCCAATTACAATGGTTCACGCTCAGCCGTTTGCGTCAATGACGGACGGTTGTATATTTTCAGTGCGCGCGGCGTATTGTCGTGCTGGAACGAAAAAACACTCGATCCCATCTGGACAAAAGATATCCTGAAGGATTTTGACGGGAATAGCCTCAAATTCGGTATGACGGAATCGCCTCTGATTGTGGGCGATGTGCTCTATGCAACGCCCGGCGGAGTGAAGAATAATATGGTGGCGCTGGATAAAAAGACGGGAGCGCTTATCTGGTCGTCCGCCGGCGACGAGAAACCGACCACTTATTGTTCGCCGCAATACATCGGCGACCTCGAAGTGCCTTCCGTTGTGAACGCGATAGACAGCAGTCTGGTCTCATTTAATGCCAAGACGGGTGAGATGCTTTGGATCGTTGACCAAAAAAATCCTTATGGGCTAAGTCCGAACACGCCGATTTATGCCGGCGGAAGATTGTTCAGTACAACGGGCGGCGGTATCGGTTCGATACAACTTCGCCTTACGGACGGCGGCCGGAAAGTGGAACAGGTTTGGAAACACGAGTTGGATAACAAAATGGGGGGCGCCGTGAAAGTAGGCGATTATGTCTATGGCTCCGGCGAGAAAAACCGCTACTGGTACTGTATCGACTGGAATACCGGCGAGACAAAGTTTAAAGACAACCAGATTGGTACAGGAAATGTGATAGCCGACGACGGGATGCTCTATTGCTACAGCGAAAAGGGCGAAATGGCATTAGTGCGCGCTACCCCCGAAAAGTTCGACCTTGTGAGTAAGTTTAAAATCACGCTCGGCACAGAACAGCACTGGGCGCACCCCGTGATTTACAAAGGCATCCTCTACGTACGGCACGGTAGTACTATCATGGCGTACCAGATTCGTTGAGAAAGGAGAATTGAAAATTGGGTTGTCTCACTATTGTTTGCAATGACGATGCGCAGGGTGTCGTCATTGCGTCGTGGTACGAAGTTATCCGGTTTTCTAAAAACGTCATTTTCGATTGTTTGAATTTTTTATAAATTCTTATAATGACGAGTTTTGTATCACACGTATTATCAACATATTGCAAATACTCGTCATTTTACTTTTTTGATAAACCGAAGGCTTATTGGGGTCTCGTAATGACGTACAAAGGGCGGAGTCATATTGTCGCCCTAAACAGTGAAATTCAAGTCGTTTAGCGGTCAGATAAACGAATGAAAAAGCGTTGGTCTAATGGGACTGACGGGGCTGTGCCGTGAAAAAAAAGAGCTAAAAAATGACAAATTCTATTTATAAAATGATGACTGTTAAAAAAGTCATTATTTTTCTATCCATTATTCTTTCAGTCTTCCTTTTGTCAATATATTTGGCAAAAGGGACGGAGAAGCAAGTGCAGTCCGCATCCTGCACGTACTTGGTCGAAACCGTCTCGCAACCGGCAGGTAATAATTTTCACAAAGTAAGCGATAGCCTGTATCGTTCAGCTCAGCCGGAAAAAGAAAATTTGCGTGCATACGAGGCGTTTGGCATTTGTACCATTATTAATCTGCGTGGCATCCATTCCGATAGGAAAAAGGTGTTCGAAACCAATCTGAAACTGATTGAAATTCCGATGCATACATGGATAGCCGCTAACGACGCTAACATTATTCGAGCCTTGCAAGCCATACGCGACGCAAAAAAGCCTGTTTTGGTACATTGTATGCACGGCGCAGACCGCACTGGCCTTATCATCGCCATGTACCGCATTGTGGAACAGGGCTGGACGAAACAGGAAGCCCTGACGGAAATGCGCGACGGCGGTTTCGGCTATCATTCCATTTGGAAGAATATTCCGGCCTACATCGAACAAGTTGACGTGGAAGCTATCCGTAAAGCGTTACACTGAAAATCAGGATAAAGACTATGAACGTATGAAGATATTATTCGGAAAAATATTGACACCGACTACATACAGCATGTTGACGGAAAAACGTTAGGATACAACGAGTTTGCGCAACACATTAAATTACTCAAAACGAAAGTCCGCA